>NZ_LMMW01000024.1:0-19761 GCF_001422845.1 Methylobacterium sp. Leaf100
CCGACCGAACCGAGCGGATCAGTGCCGTCCGCTCGCCCTGCCATCGTCACACGACCGACGATGCACTAACTTCAAACCTGGGCCACTGAATGGGGGCAGGCCAGCCTGCGGCGTGCCGGTGGTCTACCACCTCCACGACCACCACCTCATCTGCGAGCGCGGGCTCCTGCTCGATCATTCCGGCCGCTTCTGCGACGTGGTGAACCGCGGGCGCGACCAGTGCGATGCCTGCCTCATCGCATCCAGCAACTACCCGCCGGGCGCCAAGGCGCGCCGCGACGGGTTCGTCTCGCTCCTCGTACGCGCCGTCGACCGGTTCATCACCAGCACCGCGGCGACGGGGGCCTACCTGCGGGCGTTCTACCCGGAGATCGAGGCCGACCGCGTCGTCGATATCGCGATGCTGGCCCCCGTCGACCCCAAACCCATCGTGCCCATGTTCCGGCCCGAGCGCGACGACGGTCCCCGGCTCACCGTCGCGGTGCTCGGCAACTTCGCCGCGCACAAGGGCGGCGACGAGATCGTCGAGCTCATGCGGATCTGCGAGGAGTACCGTATCCATTTCAAGGTGTTCGGCCGGGTCGAGGCGCACCACGCCGGGCGCCTGCGCGGAATCGCGCCGGACCGGATCACCCTCTCGGGTCCCTACGAGCCGCACGCCATCCACGGCCTGCTGAGCGGTTGCGATGTCTCGCTCCATCTTTCGACGTGGCCCGAGACCTACGTCATCGCCCTGACGGAGGCGTGGCAGGCCGGTCTCGTCCCCGTGGCGACCGCCCTGGGCGCGCTCGCCGAGCGGGTGACGGACGGGGTCGACGGCTTCCTCGTCCCGCCCCACGATCCGGGGGCGGTGCGGGCAAGGCTCCTCGATCTCTACTACGACCCTGCCCGTCTCGCGCGGATGCGGAACGCGGTGCAGGCCAAGCGCTTTCCGACCGTGGCCGCGCATCTCGAGGCCGTACGCCGCGTCTACGACGGGCTCGTGGCCGCGCGTCCATGCCCGCACGATCGGGTGCCGGACCGTCTGCGCGTCACTTTCGACCTGTCGCTCGCCGAGATGGGCCTGCGGGTGAACGCCCCGTCCTGGGTGTCGCGCGACATCCATTGGGACGGAACGTATGCCGCCGCTCTCGGTGCCACCGGGCGTGCGCGGCCCGCGACGCCCCTCCTCGACGATCTGCCCGCATCGGACCGGGCCATGCCGGCCGTCGTGCTCCCCCTGACCCACGCGACCCTGGCCTTCGCCCGCGACGGCCTGCGCCTCGACGACAGGGAGATCGCGAACCCGGGCGGCCACGACCTCGTGCTGCGCCACCTCGCGGTGAAGGGCTGGCTGCACAGGCTCGACGCCGCGCCCGCCGCGCGGACCTACCTGCGGTTCACCGGACCATCGCGCACCGCCTACGCAGTCCTTCAGCCCGACGACCGCCCCGACGTGGCCGACAGCCTCGGCGATCCCGGCGCCGCGCGCTCCGGCTTCACCGGGACCATCGACGTCGACGGCCTCGCATTCGGGCCGCACACCCTCGACCTCGTCCAGGCCGGGCGCGACGGGCTGCTCGTGGCGCAGGGCTTCGGCCAGGTCTTCGCGGGGGGCGCGACGGAGGGGGCGCTGGTGCGGTTCGCCCGCGAGGCCACGCCGCCCGGTGCCGTCCCCGGCCCCGCCCTCCTCGACCTGCGTCAGAACCTGCCCGAGGCGGGGGGCGTCCTCTTGGCGGCGCCGGGCGACCTCTGGGGCATCGCGGGCCGGATCGAGGGTGCGGCGTCCGATCTCCCGTTGAGCCTCTGGTTGCGCGGAGAGGACGGCACCGCATGGCGCGCACGGATCGCCTCCGGGGCGGCGTGCGACGGCACGTTCCGCCTCGTCGCGGCTCTGACCGGCCTGGAGCCCGGCCGCTACGACATCGCCCTGCACGGCGGCAACGGCGTGCATCCCGGTGCCGTGCCCCACCGTCTCGAGATCGTCGCGGGGCCGGGCCGCTACCGCCTCGACCGGACGATGCCGCCCGCCTTCCGCCGTCATTTCATCAAGCGGCTGAAGCGTGCGCCGGCCATCGAGCGGGCCGAGCGGGTAAACCTCACCGGCCTCGGCGGGAGCATCGCGTGCCGGGGTTGGGCCTTCGCACGGGGCCTCGGCGACGTGCTGTGCACCCTCGCCGTCTGGAACGACGCGGCAGGCCGCCCGCAGGTCTGCGTCTCGGCGCGCCTCGCCCGGCCTGAGGTCGCCGCGCATCTCGGTACGGCCCAGGCGCTCGGCAGCGGCTTCGAACTCGCGGTTCCGCGCGCCGCGCTCCAGGCCGGCAGCGTGCGGGTCTTCCAGTGCTACCGGCGCCGGACAGTGGAGTTCACCGGCTTCGCCGCCGCCCTGCAACGGGCCGTCGGGTGACGCGTGTGTCGGCATTCACCCATTTCGGACACCCATGTCGGAGGCGGACCGTTGACCTAGATGGGAGTGCACGCCCGTCCCCGTGAGGAGCCCGCATGCACCCATCCCGACGCGCTTTCCTGGCCGGCACCGGCCTGCTTCCCTTGGCGGTGCCGCTTCTCGGATCCGCCGCATCGCCCACGCAGGCGGAAGCGGCCGGGCTCCTGAGCCGGCCGATCCCGTCCACGGGCGAGCGGATTCCCGTCCTCGGGATCGGCACCTCGCGCCGCTACGAGGTCGAGCCGACGCCCGACAAGGTCGCGCCCTTGCGCGAGGCGGTCCGGCGGTTCGTGGCGCTCGGCGGCTCCGTCATCGACACGGCCCCGAGCTACGGCACGGCCGAGGACGTGCTCGGCCTCATCCTCCCGCAGGATGGTTTGCGCGAGAAGGTGTTCCTGTGCAGCAAGGTCGGCACGCCGGGGCGTGAGGCCGGGCTCGCCGAGATCGATCGTTCGTTCAAGCGCCTGAACACGCAGACCATCGACCTCGTCGCCGTCCACAACCTCATCGACACCGCCGCCAACCTCGCCACCCTGCGCGACCTCAAGGCGGCCAAGCGCATCCGCTATGCGGGCGTCACCGTGTGGCGCGACAGCCAGTTCGCCGATCTCGAAGCCGTCATGAAGCGCGAGACCCTGGATTTCATCCAGGTGAACTACGCCCTCGACGATCGGCTGGCCGCACAGCGCATCCTGCCGCTCGCCGCAGAGCGCGGCATGGCCGTGATGGTCAACGTGCCGTTCGGGCGCGACCGCCTGTTCAAGGCGGTCCAGGGCCGCGAACTGCCGCCCTGGACCGCCGAGTTCGACTGCGCGAGCTGGCCGCAGTTCTTCCTGAAATACGTCCTCGGACACGAGGCCGTGACCTGCCCGATCCCCGGCATGGCTAAGGTGGCCTATGTCGAGGACAACCTCGGGGCCGCCCGGGGCCGGATGCCCGATGCGGCCCAGCGTGCCCGGATGGAGGCCTTTGTCGATGCGCTCTAAACTCGTGTCCCGCCGCGCGGCCCTCGCGCTCGCCGCCTTCGTCGCCAGCGGGAGCGCCTGGGCCCAGTCCGCCGCGCAGCCCGCACGCATCGGCATCGTCGGTGCCGGCAACATCGGCGGCACCATCGGCGGCCTATGGGCGAAGGCCGGGCACGAGGTGATGGTCTCCTCCCGCCACCCCGAGGAGCTGAAGGGCCTCGTCGAGAGCCTCGGTCCGAAGGCCCGTGCCGGGACTCCGGCCGAGGCCATCGCCTTCGGCGACGTCGTGCTGATCGCGGTGCCCTACAAGGCCTATCCGCAACTGAGCGCCGACCACGGCGCCGCTCTTCAGGGCAAGACCGTGATCGATGCCGGCAACGCGACCCAGGCCCGCGACGGCGAGGTCTACGCCGAGGTGAAGGAGAGCGGCATCGCCGCCGTCTCTGCCAAGTACCTGCGCGGCGCCCGGATCGTGCGGGCCTTCAACGCGGCGAACTATAAGGTCTTTGCCAAGAACGCGCATCGCGACGGCGCCCGCATGGCGATCCCCCTCGCGGGCGACGATGCCGGAGCCGTGGCGACCGTCGCCAAGCTGGTGACCGAGGCCGGCTTCGATCCGGTGATCGTCGGGCCCCTTTCCAAGGCGGACAGCTTCGCCATGGGGTCGCCGGGCTTCGGGCACGACCTCACCGCCGCTGAATCGGGCGCGCGCCTCGGGGTGGCGCGTTGAGCGGCCTCGGCGGGGCGGCGGAGCCCGTCCCCGCCGAGGGCCGGTCGCGTTCGTGGCTAGGGCGCCTCGTCGATGTCCGGCCGGGCGAAGTTCCGGCGCTCGCGTGGTCCTGGGCCTACATCTTCTCGATTCTTGCGGCCTACTACGTCCTGCGCCCGATTCGCGACCAGATGGGCATCGCCGGCGGGATCGAGAACCTGCCCTGGCTGTTCACCGGCACGCTCATCGGCATGCTGGCCCTGAACGTGCCCTTCGCCTGGCTGGTGAAGACCCTGCCGCGCGCCCGGTTCGTGCCCCTGACCTACCGCTTCTTCGCCGCCAACATCCTCGTCTTCGCTGTGTCGCTCTACCTAGCCGGTCCTGAAGGCGACGTCTGGATCGGCCGGGCGTTCTTCATCTGGCTGTCGATCTTCAACCTGTTCGTGGTGTCGGTGTTCTGGGCCACCGTCGTCGATGTCTTCTCGACGGAGCAGGGCAAGCGCCTGTTCGGCTTCATCGCCGCCGGTGCCACCCTCGGGGCCATCGCGGGCTCGGCCACCACCGCGATCCTCGCCCGCGACGTGCCGACCTGGGCGCTCCTCATCGGAGCGGCTGTTCTGCTGGAGGTGGCGGTGTTCAGCATGCGCGGCCTCGCACGCCTGTCGGACCGTCTGCACCAGCGCCCCGTGGCCGGTGACGTGGCCCCGGCCGACGCCATCGGCGGCAGCGCGTTCGCGGGCATCACCCGCACGTTCCGCTCGCCCTACCTCCTCAACATCGGCCTGTTCCTGCTGCTGTTCTCGGTGACCTCGACGTTCCTGTATTTCGAGCAGGCCAAGATCGCGAAGGAGAGCTTCGCGAACCGCGGGGCGCAGACGGCGTTCTTCGCCAGCGTCGACCTCCTGGTGAACGCGCTGACGCTCGGGGTGCAGTTCTTCCTCACCGGCCGGATCGTCCGGCGCATCGGCGTCGGGCCGAGCCTCGCCCTCCTGCCGGCGGCCAGCGTCCTGGGTTTTGCCGCCCTTGCCGTATCGCCGACCATCTCCGCCATCGTGGTGTTCCAGGTCCTGCGGCGGGCCGGCAATTTCGCCATCGCCCGGCCGATCCGCGAGGTTCTGTTCACCGTCGTGCCGCGCGAAGATCGCTACAAGGCGAAGAACTTCCTCGACACCGTGGTCTACCGCACCGGCGACCAGATCGGAGCGTGGTCCTTCGCCGGGATCGGGGCGCTCGGCCTCGGCTCCACGGCGGTGGCCGTGACCGCGGTACCGCTCTCGATCGCATGGTTGCTCAACAGTCTCTGGCTCGGCCGCAGGCAGGAGGAGCGCCAGCGGAGGGGGGAAGATCCATCGGGTGGGGAACGTCCCTGAGGCGATCGCCCGAGCTACGAAGACGGTGGAATCGACGGTTGCGGTCGTCCGAAACCGTTTCGACGCCCAGTGCGTTGCTGGCAGAACGGGAGAGCGACGCATGTCCGATCTGACCGCCTCGAACCAGAACCTGCCCGAATCGACCTACGATCAGGAACGCGGCGCGCGCGAGCGGCACTCCAAACCCGACATGGGCGGAGCGGCGGTCTCCCCGCGCGACGCAGACCATGACACCGTACGGGCGACCCCCGAGGGGCCGAGCGATCGACCCGGTACGGAAGCCGAGGACGTGTCCCGCCCGCGCGAGTAGGCTGGACACCAGGGCCCCGGTTCCGAGGTCGGGCCAGGTCCGGTGACATCGCCGAAGGGGTGGGTGTCGGGACGGCCTACAGCACTCGGCCCCAGCGCAGGCCGTAGGCCGTCCACGATGTTGGACTGTACTCAGCCGAAGGAACTGAATCCCTCGAAGCTTTCGGTATGGGCGGCCGACAGGTCCGAATCCTCCGCAGGGGCCGGCGACAGGTCTTCGGCCGGAAGGTCCGGCCTGCTTTTCAAGGGGGTTGGATAGATCTCGTCAGAGACGGATGCGAGCGTCGAGGCAGAGCGATCGGGCTGCACGTCTTTGGTCATCCAGGCTCCTGGGGTGCTGCGCCGCGCTTACGGCGAAGCTTTCGATACTCCGTTCCGTCCTGATTCGGGAACCGCCCACAAGTTGCAGGTGCCATGAACGGCGGTTCTGCGTCGGAGCCGTTCGGCCAAATTCCACCCGATGCGACTCTGGAAATGGGCGCTCATACCGGTTGATCGCTTCGTGATGCGGATTTCGGCTTCGCTCAGGCGCCGCGCGGGCTGCCTGAGACTGTTCTCCGAACGGATGATCCGGAGACGGTCTCAGTCCTGCTTGGCCTTCGCGATCGCCTTCGAGACGGCCTTGAGCAGATCGCCACCGGCGGCCTTCACCATCTCTTCCTCGGAGATGCCTTCGTCGTCGGCATCCTGCAGCAGCTCGTCTAGGTGGGTTTGGGGGGGCTTGTCGGGGTCGAGGTTGTCCGCAACCCAATCACGGAAGAATTCCTTGGCGATCTGACTCATCGTGCCGCTCCGTTGCGGCGGGCTGAATAGATCACCGGCCGATTCGGCGCGAGGCCTGTCGTGCGGAGGGTGAGCCTCGCGGCATGTGCAATCTGGTCGCAAACCCGCGTGTGCCGGGGAAGAAGGACAACCACAAGCCGGAAACGGTCCTGTTCGGTCCGGAGCCCGGACAACCCCGATCGTCCAAATCGAACCGCATCAGCCAACATCGCTCCCGGCGGTTTCGTGCCCGATCTCACCATCGGGAACCGTCCAGCCCCGTGCCCAGGTCTCATGCTCCTCGGAGCCCTCGGGATACGGGTTGGCGGTGAGCGGATCGCCCCGGTCGCGCGCGTGTCGACCTTCCTGGCTCACGGCGGCGGGGGAGCGTTGGGGAAAGGCCATGGTTCGCATCCCCGAAAGAGGCGCTCAGGAATTTGCGGCATCGTTGGGGACCGGTCTGTCCGGCTGCGCGTCGGTCTCGGCCGGCTTCGGATGATGGCCCGGCTCGGGCGGCTGCGGCGCCGGCGAGCCGGCATCCGGCGTCGCGTCCACTTGAGACGGTTTCAGCTGATCGTCTGCCATCGTCTGCTCCTGAATCGGAAGGCCTTGCCGTGCGGCAAGTCATCGTTCTCGATCTCGCTATGCTCGGTGACGGCGAGGCGGTATTCGCTTCGCCGACGCCAAGCATATTCTAAGGTTAAACCTGCATCGACTACCTTCGATCCCCCGGGGCCGCAGCCATTTTTTCGGTTTCGCCCTCTGCCTCGCATCACCTGCGTTCCGGCAGAGATCGCGAACGTCGGGCGAAAAGGCCGGCAAAGCCGGCGTCTCGCCGTAGAGAAAGAGAGCGAAGAACAGCCCCGTCATCATCACCGGGCCACGGCCCGATCCGCTCCGGTCATCCGCCCGACCGTCGCAGGGCCGTTCGTCGCTCGTCCCCTGCCCGGCGCAGCCGTGGATCGGCTGTCCCGAGGCTCGAGACGCGGCTACCCTGCCGGAGCGGTCAGGACCAGCTTGCCTTCGAAGGGAGCCTTCTGGTTGCTCGTGGTGGTGCAGGCGTAGGTTTCCGTTCCAGCCTCCATGGTCCGGATCTTCAGGACGCCTTGGCCATTCGCCTTCACGAGGTACCCCTTCTCGCTCGACACGTGGACGAGCGAGCCGTCCGCGTGGAGAACGTGACCCTTCTCGAACTGGCCGGGTGCCGTGATGGTGACGGGCACGTTCGCCGTGCTGACGATGTGGAGCTCGACGTTCGTGTTGGCCGGAAGCTTGAGCTCGGCCGGGGCACAGACGGGCTTGTCGCCATCCATCGTGATGGTCAGCTCCCCCTGGACCGTGGTGCTGCTCGATGGGGCCGGGAGCGGCTTACCCTGGGCGAGGACCGGCCCCGCCGAGACCATGGCGGCAAGCGCACCAAATCCGATCACTGCATGACGCATGAAGCAACTCTCTATCCGTTCCTGGACTGTGACGGGGAAAGAGGGCCGAGGATCGGCGAGTTCCTGTTTGCGGCAGCGCGCCGCGGCAACCCGACGGCCCATCACCGACCTTGCGGCGGCGTTCCCTTACCGCAGATGCCCGGCCTCCCGCAGCGCCTTTTCCACTTCCTCGCAGACTCTCCGCATCCCCTCGTCGTTCCGGGGCGACGGCGGTCTCGCGGGTGCCTTCGTCGCCTCCCGTTGAGATTGCGCGGGCCGGGTGTTCTCGGCCGCCCGATCCGCGCCAGCACCCGCGATGGCGCTCAACAATCTCGCAAGCATTCGCGCGCACCCCATCCGTACCCGTGAAAGTATTCGAATGGGATTGGATTCGTTCCACGACCCGGAGGCCG
This sequence comes from Methylobacterium sp. Leaf100, assembly GCF_001422845.1. Taxonomy (NCBI): domain Bacteria; kingdom Pseudomonadati; phylum Pseudomonadota; class Alphaproteobacteria; order Hyphomicrobiales; family Methylobacteriaceae; genus Methylobacterium; species Methylobacterium sp. Leaf100. The sequence goes on from NZ_LMMW01000024.1 coordinate 8,375, forward strand.
GTCCGACCATGGGCGCCTTTCGGCCGACCCATTCGAAGCCCGGCACCGGTTCCGTGAAGAGACGAATGCGGCGAGGACCGTCGGCGCGTCGAATAGCGGACCAATCCGGCCGCCGGGGGCTTGGCGTCTGGCATACCAGATGCGATAGTCCCTTGCCCTTCCCAGGGCATCCTCATATGTGACCACCTTCACCCGCCCGGTTCCCAGCCCGGCGGGTTCTTCTTTTGGAGTGCCCCGTCTCGCGGGTGCCAATGTTGGAGGAACGCTTTTGCTGAACCAATTCGGCCGCATCGTCGCGGGCCTCGCCCTGTGCACGTCCCTCGCGAACGGGGCGTACGCACAGGCGGCCCCGTCCCCGGACAAGCCATCGGCCTCGGCGACGCAGGATCCGGCGACTCTGAAGGTGGCGCGCGAGGTCGTTGCCCAGATGCAGGGCGACCGTGTCACCACCCTGAACGCGATGGCCGCTCCCATGGCCGGCATGATGCAGCAGATGGGCGTGCGCGAGCCGGAGCGCGCGCAGGTGATCGTCCGCGAAGCCGTGCTTCCGATGCTGACCGCGCACTACGACGAACTCCTCGATCTCCAGGCCCGCAGCTTCGCGACGGTCCTCTCCAAGGATGATCTCCAAGCGGTGGGAGCGTTCTACGCCTCTCCGGCGGGCCGGCGCCTGGCGGCTGCCCAGCCGCAGCTCGCTCAGGCGCAAATGACCGGGACGACGCAGTGGATGCAAGCGCTGATGCCGGAGATGCAGACCAAGATCATGCAAGTCATCAAGGCGCATGGTTGGGGTCCGGGCGATAAGCCGAAATGATCCCCGCGCCCGCCAAGCCCGCCCAGGCGGGTTTTCGGGTCAGATCGCCTCCGGGTGTGACACAGCGGTCAGGAAACTTCGGGGCGTTCCGGAGTTTGTTTCGAGCTGAGCCGGCGAAGATTGTCCCGCCGTCGGCCCAATCGAAAGTTCGCCATGAGAACACTCATCCTCGCCACCGCCCTGTTCGCCGCCACCCCCGCACTCGCCCAGGTCGGCCCTCCGGGTCAGCCGGGCGCTCCCGGTGTCGTCGTGCAGAGCGAGCCGAACAGCACTGGCAACGACGCCAACATCGCCATCTCGCGCGGTGCGACCGGTGCCGACACGGCGACGACCGATTCCGCCGCCGGTGGGAACGCCTCGCGGCCCGAACAGGCGATCCCCAACGGTAGCGCCAACGGTGGCGGTCGCTAACCCGTCCATAGGTTCGGATCATCATCACCCGCCCGGCTCACGCCGCGGCGGGTTTTTTTTGGCTCATCGCTTCGAAGGTCGGACTCACCGGATCTGGGGTGAAGGACTGATCGGAGAAAAAGTCCGAGCCCGGAAACGATCGGGGTACGGTCACGGGCGCGGTGCCGGCGACGACGCGGAACCGCCGGCCCTACCGTTCTCCTTTCCGAGGGTGTTCGCCGTGCCGTTATGATCGGAGGGACGTCCGCCGGGGTTGTCGCTCCCGCCCCTGGAGGACCCGATCGTGCGGTTGTCCGCCTTGTCGCCGTTGCTCCTGAGATCGGCGGCGGTGTTCCCGTCGCTGGTCGCCGGGGCGCCACCCGGGGTCTGCGCGTCGGCGGGCCCCGTCAGCGAGAGAATCAACGAAGTCGCGAGGGCAAGGGCCGTCCATTGGAGGGCAAGGGTCGTCCTGTGCATGAAGCGTTCCGTCGTGTGGAGAGGTTCAGGCGGAAAACGCCGTCGGGCGCGCCTTTGTTCGCGGCCCGGGCGAACCGTCGCGGCTACTTCGTGGTCTCCTTCACCCCCGCTTCCGGCGCCGGAACGGTGTTCTTGGTGGCACCGCTGCCGAGAAACAGGAGGGCGATCACCACGGCCAGGGTGGCGATCGCGGCAACGAAAGCGAGGAACCAGCGGGGCATGACGATGTCCGTGGGGGAAGGGTCGGAAGGCTCACGTCCGCTTCTACAGGATCGCCGAAGGCAACGCTGTTCGTTTCGAGACCGTGATCGTCGGTTTGAACGCGACCGCGACGGGTTCGTCCATGAGCCCGATGGGCTGGACGGATCGGGGGGGCGTGGCCGTGCGGCGAAGGCGGCGGTTCGGTCACCGGCCCCCGGTTCGTGTCGGAACCCGCTCGGCCATCGGAACGTGATGGCGCTTCGCGTCGTTGGGAACTTTGGGAAACGCCTTCGGAGAAACCAATGAAGAATTTTTGCATGATTGCCATCGCGGCGGCCGCTGTGATCGCCACGGGATCGGCATCCATGGCTGCGCCCTGCGCCGTCGGAACGACGACGAACGCCCAGGGCCAGAACGCGTCCACTGACAAGACCTCCAAGGCGGATGGTCCTTCGGATGCGAAGGTGACTCCCGGCGCCAAGGCCGAGTCGCCCGGCACGGTCGGCGCCATGTCCAACGTCGGCGGCAACACCCAGCCCGGCGCGGGCGAGAAGAAGCCGGCCGAAGGCCAGGTCGTCAAGCCGGGCAGCAACGACTGCTGATTTCACCGGACACGTGAAGGAGCATTCCTTCATTGCTATTCAAGAACCCGCTCGGCTTCGGTCAGGGCGGGTTTTTTGGGTGATTGCTTCGATTGGCTCAGGTGTACTGTCCGACGCCGATCGATTCGGATGAAGGATCGAGGCTCGCAGGAGCGGGTTCGACGCGTGCCGGCCCGGCTGAGCCACTTGGTCGATGTGGGCGCGGTCGATGCCGGGGGCCGGAGGCGGACCACGGATTATCGCGTCCCCTGAATCCGTCTACCCCATAGATCCCTCGAACCCGAGATGATCTTCCCACCTTGCCCGCCCGGAGCGATCCGAGGCGGGTCTTTCGTCGTGCGGACGGATCAGGGGCGACCCGCGACGTCCGATCAGGACCGAGGCCTCAGGGTTCGTCGGGCCTCATTCCGGAACGGTGCCGTCCGAGGCCCGGACACGGGTCAATACAGTTGGTTCGCCCAGCGCTGGAAAACCTCGAGGGTCGATCCGCCGCCGGCCTCGCCCTGGCGCGCCTGTCGGATGCCGGCGCGGTAGCGGCCCGGAGGCTTCCGAACGCGGCTCGGAAGGCTTGGCTGCAGTGGCTCTCGCTGACGAAGCCGCAGGCGAATGCGAGCGCTGCGACCGACCGTCCTTCATGGGGCCGACGCAGGGCCTTGCGAAGGGTCTCCAGCCGGCGTGGCTGAACAAAGCGTGCGATTCCGCCCTCGTCGGCGAAGGCCTGATGCAGCGCACTGAGCGACAGGAGACGGCCGGATGTGTCCCACGCCGGAGGGTTGAGCTCCGGGTCGGGAAGGGCTCAAGTTCCCCCGCGCTCACCCTTCGCCGATGTCGCGGGCCGGGCACACGTCACCGTGCCTGCCGGAACGCTTGGCCAGTCCGAGGTGTGTGGGTTGAGTGATTGATTGTGATGGTGCTGCTGGACAGGATTGAACTGTCGACCTCCTCATTACCAATGAGGTGCTCTACCACTGAGCTACAGCAGCGGGGTGTCCGGGGTTCGCCGCGGCGTCTCCGTCTGGACGAGCGGGGGATTAGCCCATCGTTTCCGGCTTGGCAATCGCCTGGGCGGACTCAATCGCACCGCCGGTGAACTTTCGTGTCGGCTTCCGATTTCAGCGCAACACATCCGCGTCGCGCTTGCACGCGGCACGGATGATCGCGGCGAGGCCCGGTTCGGCCACAGCGTCTGCGGCCTCGGCGGGCGAGAACCAGTGATCCTCCCGCTCGTCCTTCTCGGGCCACGATTTCAGCTGCTTGCGCACTTCGAGCGGGAAGACCTTGACCTGACACAGGACGGAATCACGGCTCTTCAGGCGCTTCTCGTAGAGATAGAAGCCGAGCGGACGCTTGCCGATGGAACCGATGAGCCCGGCCTCCTCGTAGGCCTCGCGGGCGGCCGCCTCGAAAGGCTTGCGCCCTTTCATCGGCCAGCCCTTCGGAATCACCCAGCGTCGGCTCTCCCGCGAGGTGATGAGCAGGATGGTGTAGGTTCCGTCACGCATCCGCCGGTATGGCAGTGCGCCCACCTGCCGCCGAGGCTCGCGGTCCGTGTCGGCCAAGGTCGCGTTCATCGGGGACAAACGCCCGGGAGCCTTGCGGGTTCGCCGGACGGGCGCTTTCCCGTGCTCGTCCGCCGGGCAGGAGGCGTCGGTGCTCCGGCCATGAGACCGACGAGACGGCCGACTTCGTTCGCGTTCGGTGTCCGCACCGCTGGTCCTCGAAGATCGATGATCGAACGAGGGCATAGCCGCCGTCCGCTCCCGGTTCCATGGAGATACTTACCCGGCTAAAATAGGGCGGTTCGAGACACACCGATGCCGCTGTCGCGAACGGCGCGCGGATGAGGGGAGAGACCGCGACGCCGAAGGATTCCTGGCGTGCCGCAGCCGAATGCCCGGCTTCCGCCGCATCTCCTGAGCCCGAAGACCCGGCGGAACCCCTGCGAGGGGCGGTTACCCGGCGGCGCTCAGATTCTCGATGAGGGCATTGAGGTCGGCCCGCATGGCCTGGACTTCGGGTTCGGACATGTTGAGCTGGCACATCACCGATTCCCGCACGGTCGTGGCCTCGCCCCGCAACGCCCGGCCTTGCGGGGTGAGGGCGATCTCGACCTCGCGCTCGTCCGTGCGTCGCCGGCTGCGCAGGAGGAACCCCGCCGTTTCGAGGCGCTTCAGGACTGGCGTCAGGGTCCCGGAATCGAGGCGCAACCGTCGGCCGATCTCCGAGACCGTGATGCCGTCCGTCTCCCACAGAACGAGGAGGACGAGATATTGCGGGTAGGTCAGGCCCAGGCGCTCGAGCATCGGACGATAGGATTTCGTCATGCGATGGGCCGCGGCGTAGAGGGCGTAGCAGAGCTGATTGTCGAGGAGCAGGGGATCGATCTGCGGAGGCGTTTCTGGAGCAGGAGCGTCGACCATGCCAAACCATGCCATCTGTTCCCGGGCCGTGAATGGAGCGGCTGGGACCCTGCCGAAAAACCGGGCCGGGAAACCTGTGACGAAAAATCTGTCCGGGAGAACAGGATAGCCGACCTGGGACGTTCCGGTATATGGCCGATCCACCCCCATCCGCGGTGAATACACGCATATCCCGGACCGGCCGGCGTTTTTTGCTTGTAAGGCCGCTCCCGTCACGCTTCGGCGGGCGCGGACATGCGAGCGGCCGCATCCGGCATCACCGTCGCGAGAGGACCGGAGGCCACGAGGCGCCCGCCATCGAGGACGTGGACCGTATCGGTGCCCGCGAGGCTCGTGAGGCGGTGGGCGATGAGAATGATGGTGCGGGTGCCGTTCAGGGACGCGAGGGCACCCATCACCGCCGCCTCGGTCTCGCCGTCGAGGGCGCTGGTGGCTTCGTCGAACACGATCACGTCGGGGTCGTGGTACAGGGCCCGGGCGATGCCGAGGCGCTGGCGCTGACCGCCGCTGAGGCGGATGCCGCGCTCGCCGACACCCGCATCGTAGCCCCCGTCGAGGCCCAGCGCGACCTCGTGGAAGCCGGCGAGCCGCGCGGCCCGCTCCACGGCGGCCCCGTCCACGGCTTCGGGCGAAACGCCGAGGGCGATGTTCTCGCGCACGGAGGCGTCGATGAGGAACACGTCCTGGGGCACGTAGCCGATGCGGTTCTGCCAGGCCGGCAGGGTCTCGGCGTCGAGGGGGACGCCGTCCACGGTGACGGACCCGGTGGTGGGCGTGAGGAGGCCGAGGATGAGCCCGACCAGGGTCGACTTGCCCGATCCCGTGCGGCCGACGAGACCGACCGTGGTGTTGGCGGGGATCGTGAGATCGATGTCCCGCAGGGTCGGACGCTCGGGCGTGTAGTCGAAGCCGATGCCGGTCAGGCGGATGTCCCTCCGAAACGGCAGGCGCGTCGCCGGGCGCGGGCGCGGCGTCCGCTCGCCGGCGAGTTCGTCCACCACCATCCTGACGGCCGGGAGGTAGAACCGCAGGAGGGCAAGCGACGTGAAGATGTTCTGGAAGGCCGGCAGCATCCGGTAACCGGCGAAGGCGAACAGGCCGAGCAGCGGGAGCAGCCCGGCGGTGTCGAGGCCCTGGGAGAGGGCGAACAGCACGACCACGATGACCCCGCCGAAGGCCAGGGATTCGATGACGAAGCGTGGCAACTGGCCCGTGAGCAGGCTCGCTGCGGTGGCCTTCGCGTAGGCCCGGGCTGGCCCGTCGAACCCGGCGGCGAAGGCTTCGGCCCGGCCGTAGAGCTTGAGCTCGGTCAGCGCCCCGAAGGTCTCCTGCACCACGCGGTAGCGCCGCTCGTTGTCCGCCACGGCCCTGGCCCCGAGGCGGGCGAGGCGCACCCGCATGACGAGGTAGAGCAGCACGTAGAGGCCGCCGAAGCCGCCGCCGAGGATCAGGGCGAGGCGGGGTGCGTAGAAGATCAGGAAGGTGACAACGGCGAGCGCCGAGACGCTGCGCGAGGCGATGACCGTGGTGGGGGTGAGGACGCCGACCACGAGGCGGTCGGTCTCGCTCAGCACGTTCTTGGCGAGTTCGGCGCTGTTGGCATGGGCGAAGAACAGGCGCTCGCGGTCGACGTAGCGGGCGAGCAGGCGCCGGGCGAGGCCGTAGCCCGTGAGGTTGGTGAACAGGAGCTGCGCGAAGGTGAGGCCGGCATTCACCACGCTGGTGGTGAGGATGGCGGCCAGCGCCGCCCCGCCCGTCACCATGAGGAAGGTGCGGTCGTCGGTCAGGCCGAGGCTGTCGCGCAGGGTCGCGAGATAGGGGATGCGGCTGGCGGCGGACGGGTCGCCCACGAGGGTCAGGAACGGCACCACGGAGGCGACGCCCACCACCTCGAACAGGGCGGCACAGGCGAGGCCGAGGGCGATGAGGGCGAGCCGGCGCCGGTCGCGCGGCCGCAGGACGCGCACGAGGTCGATCAGGGCGCGCATGGCGGGGCTCCTCGGGTGAAGGCTCCGGCGGCCCTGCGGACGAGACCGTCACGATCGGGGGCGGAGCCACTCGGCCCTGCCCCTTAGAGGATTTTGACGCCCATTGAAGCCGGCCGACCGCGAATCGCAGCCGGCCGGCCCGGTCAAGGGCCCGAGCCGGCGGCCGCGCGGGTGAAGGCGTCGGCGCCGATGTCGTCGGTGCCCGTCATTCCCAAGGTCTCGATGAGACGGCCCCGGGCGCGGCTGACCCGGCTCTTCATGGTGCCCACGGCGACACCGCAGATGGCGGCGGCCTCCTCGTAGGTGAAGCTCTGGGCGCCGACCAGCACCAGGGCCTCGCGCTGGCTCAGGGGAAGGCCGTCGAGGGCGGCCTGGAACTCGCGCATCTCCACCCGGATCTCCTGCTCGGGCAGGCTGGTGAGGCGAGCCGCATGGACACCGTCGCCATCCTCGACCTCGCGCTTGCGCTTGCGCTGTTCCGAATAGAACAGGTTGCGCAGGATGGTGAACAGCCACGCGGTGAGGTTGGTGCCGCGCTGGAAGCTGTCGGCCTTGGTCCAGGCCCGCACGAGGGTGTCCTGGACGAGGTCGTCGCTGCGGTCGAGGTTGTAGGTCAGCGAGTACGCGAACGCCCGCAGGGCCGGGATGGCGCCGAGGAGGAGATCGCGCATCTCGGCGTCGGCTCCGCCCTGGGGGGCAGCCGGCCGGATCGATGGGCACGTCATTGGGACCCCTGCGAATCGGATTGCGACGAAAGGCTGTCGAGGAGCGCCGTGAAGCGATCCGGCAGCGGCTGATGGAGGACGTCCCCGTAGAGCAGGCGCAGGTTGCGCCCGATCCGCCGCCGCGCTTCGCGTCCCAAGGGCGGTGCCGGTTCTCGGACCGTGGGCGGCAGAGCTGGAATGATCCCCGACCCGTCATGCGGAGCTGCCGTTGCGGGAACGGCGTCGAGGCCTGAATCGCTCGCGTGTCTGGTCATCGCTGCCCATTGTCCGAGGGCGGATGCGCGGCGCCGTGCTTTCGTAAGGCATGCACCGCCGGCCCTGCGTATCGGGGCCGTATCCGAAATCCTATCGACGGCGGTGCTAACGAAGAGCGATTTAACGTGTACTGAAAAATGCATTCATCGGATCTTAAGCCCCTGAATCCGGAGGCTTGTTTCCGAACTGTTGCTGATCGAAAACACAGGCCGATCAAGCTCGGCCATAGGGAAGGCTTAAGCGGAGCGATCTGTCTGTTCGCTGAACGCGGGTCCTGCCGGCGCGACCCCGCGGTGTACGGGCAGGGAGAGGCCGGGGCTTGCGCAGGGCGGAGCGCGCTGGTAGCGCAACCTTCAGCGCCGGTTTAGCTCAGCTGGTAGAGCAACCGCCTTGTAAGCGGTAGGTCGCGAGTTCAAGTCCCGCAACCGGCACCATCAATTAGCCCGCTAGGTCAGAGGCTTAGCGGGCTTTTTCGTGCCCGTTGTGCCCTGGAGAGGGTTGCCTTCCACTGCAACACGACCCGTTGTTTTACAATGGGTTACGACCCCGCGTAGGCTGGTCCATGCAACACGGATGGAACACTGAGTACCGTGCGGATGGTGGACAGTCCGAAGCCAAAAAAGCCTGCGATAGGCCCCCGAATTACCGGCACGGCCGAGCCGTCCTGTCTTTTCCCTGACGAGAACGAGATTGCCCACTGCGTACTCGGCAAGGGCCGCACTCGTATGTGGTTTGGACTCGCGCATGTTCTGGAGCGGCACGGCCTGCCACGGATAGATCCGCAATTCGGCGGTCGCTACTGGCCTGCGGTCAAGGCGTTCCTCGACCGGCATATGGGCCTGCATCCTGTGCGCCCAGACGAACCACCAGTTTTCAGACGTGAACCGGGCCCAAGGACCGGTGGCGTCAAGCCACGCGCGTAAAACTGCGGCGGGCACTTTGCAGGGCGGCTTTCAGATTTTTAAGCGGTAGGTGAGACCGTTCGACTCATGGGACCGCCACCTTGCGGGACTCGATCCAAGCATCGAGTTCGCCCCGACGGACACCGAAGCACCGCTCGGTGAGTTGTAGCAGCGGCGGCCCCTCTCCTCGCCGGCAGATCTGGCGCAGGGTCGTCGGTGATAGGCCGAGCTCGCGGGCTACGTCGGGGAATCGGACTACGAAGCGGGTCGGATCGCGTTGCTGCATCGTCATGCTTCCTGATTGGATCGCGGCGGCCGACATGCCGCAAGAAGCAGGAAGCATGGAACCGCGCAGGTTTACATTCTGTCGCGCTACGTAATTCCATGGTCAGATCATAAGGCCTTGGCCCTCGCCATGCGTCTGCGTTTCGCGAGGCTGCACGTGCGGCCGGTCTTCGGTCGGCAGTGAACTTACCGCCCGGATCGGCGTCCGGAGCGACGATTTCGGAGCGTTAGTGATATGCCAAGGGATGGAGAAACAGTACACGGTGGGCGGGTAGGCTCCATGAACATCGTTCATACCCGGGACTCATGCATCGCCGCGGCCTTGAACGTTCTCGTTTGCGAGCGAAAGGAGCCCGGATTATCGGCGATGCGACCGGCTAACCCCCAATCAAGCAGGCGGCCCCTCTCAGCCGAGTAGCAGAAGCGTGTGTCGCAACCGCCTGGGCATAAGACGGGAAAGGACGAAGCAAGCACGATATTTCCTTGCCTGTGCAGCACCTTTCAGACTCTAAATCCGATGTCGGCTATGTGCCAATCTCTCGAGAGCGGTCGTGATTCCATCATACAATGCGTCGAATGTGCTGCCGCCCTTCAAAGGGGCGACCCCTGACAGTCGGGCGGACCAATCCCCATTTCAAACGACAATGGTCGATGTCGTCAAAAGGTTTGGCACTTCGCCTGAGCGGGACACGATCCTATCAGGGCTATTGGATTTCCGCGAGGTATTGAGAGACCTGGGATATATAGATGGATATCAATGGATTGATGGAAGCTTTGTTGAGAATGTTGAAATATCCCGCGGTCGCCCTCCGGGGGATGCCGACGTAGTTACAGTATCTAATCGTCCACAGCGAATGACACCGGACGAATTCGAACGCTTCGCCGATACCCATTTCATTTTTGATAGAAGACACGTTAAAGATCAATACAAGCTAGATGCTATATTCATAGATTTAAACATTGACGGGCGGCTTATTGTGGAGGATGTAACTTTTTACTTTAGTCTTTTTTCTCATCAGAGAGAGTCCTTTCTTTGGAAAGGCATGCTTAGCGTTCCACTTTTGTCCGATGATGAGGCGGCGCGCGCACTTCTGCTGGAGGCTGGAAGACATGCTGCGGCAGCTTGAGATTGAGGCTCTTCAGGCCGACTTGGAAAGCGTAAGAAGCCGCTTGGCTTCACGTACCAAGCAGCAAGATCCTGTTGGCTTCCGGCAATTCACTGAGCGTCTTAGTGAGATTCAGTCTAAGCTTGCTGAATTGACAAATAATGTTACCGATCGCATGCGCCGCAAAGAAATCGGCTTGTTTTTCGGTGGCACACCAGTCGTAGGATCACGCGGCATAGACGCGGAGTTTGCGTCCAGAGCGATAGAGAGCTTCCAACAAATCGTATCGGCTAAATTTGCCTCACGGGAAGGCCCTGTTGGGCAACGCGGTCGCATAAGAGGCAGCCAAAGAGCTCAGATGCTCATTGCTGACGTTGCTCGCGGCTCATTTGGCTTTGTGCTGGAACAAGCAGCTATAAATCCTGAAGACGAGGGAGGCGTCGGAAGCGCAATCGAAGAGGTTGTTGGATATATACATACCTCATACTCCGACACCGATGATCACTTCGAGGAAGTAGCGAGAAGTTTCGACAAGCGTCTTCTGACATCGATGCAGGGATTCTTCAGGATCTTACACAGCTCCGGCGCCACACTTCGAGTGGTCAGCGATGACAAGCAGTACTTACTGCAGCATCCGGACATTGAACGTGCTAAGTTTCGCGTAGATCGTGTATCAACATTCGAAGAGACGTCTGCCTTCCAAGGAAAACTTTTGTTCACGCCGTCAAGCAAGAGATTTGATCTTTATTTGGGCTATGGAAGCGTAATAAGCGGAACAATTGCGGCAAGAATGATCTCAGAGATCATGACCGAAAGAGGAATGCCCCGTGACGGCATTGCTGATACGTGGTGTATTGTGGAGTTGCGAGTAAGAGAGACAACAGTCCGCGGGCGGCATCCGACCAGATCGTATGAGCTCGTTCGAATATTGTCTTACGGAAATCCTGGGCCGAGAGATTTTCCCACATAGACAACCAATCCAACAAAAAATGGTCTGAGCAGCTTCATAACCGGGTAGAAGTCCCTAAGCCGGGACGCGCCACTAGTATATGTCTAAACATAAATCTGATAGAGGTCTTCATGGTGCCAAAGCCAGTTGTTGAAATAGGCTTTCGGCCCTAGAGGCTGTTATGAACCGGCCGCGAGTTGAGCGGCCTGTTTGAGCATGAGGCAGACGAAGGCGACGATGTGGAGATCTGCGAGCGTGCTGGGATAGCGCTCG
>NZ_LMMW01000025.1:0-18941 GCF_001422845.1 Methylobacterium sp. Leaf100
CCTGCCGTAGCTTGGCAACGATCTCCTCGGGCTTCGGGTGCTTTGCCATCTTGTCCGTCCTCCAGGCTCAAAAGCCATACCAAAGAGCGGACCACTTCAATGGGGGCTGACCAAGGAGAGTCCTCCGCCTTCATTTCCAATGCCTACGCCACCGCGCTGCGGTTGAGCACTTCGATCACCTCAAACCGCCGGCTCGTGTCGGCAGCGTCGAAGGCCTGCTCTCATTCCCGAATTCGCCATCCGTGAATGTGCTTTTGCAGCGCAGGTCTGATTCTATGCAGTCCGGGGAGGTCAGATGATCGACGACGAGACTCACGAATCCAATCTTGCCTCGCGTCACCGTTCGACTGACATAACCCGACACATCTTCACAGACGGAGTTGCAGAATGATCACAGTCCCACGGTTCGGAGGGTTGTAGCGACCTGCGCGCTCGCAAGGGGGTGGGGCGGTCGTTATCCTGATTCAAAATCACGTTAAAGTTGCTGGCCGGGAGGGCTGAATGGCGACGCCGTTCTTTGAACGACCGATCCTCAATTCGCCCTACAAGATCCCCACGCAGCACCATGCGTTAGACAGTGACGGGCAGCCGCTCGACCAAGAGCCGGCACAGGGCCGCCGACGCTCCTCCCTGATCACGCCCGTCCCGAAGTCCAAGAAGCAAAGAGGTAGGGGCAGACAGACTGTCCTGGGGCTCGGCGACGGCACCGACCTGTCCACTGTGGAGCAGGCCTACAACCCGACGCCAATCATCAACGAAATCCGCGGCCACGTGGCATCCTGGCGCTCGTTACCTAATCCCGCCGATTGGGGTGTCACGCCCACGACACAGCGACTCCTGCAGCACTGGCGCCGCGAAGACGGCTGGCACGGCCCGCGGCCGTTCTTCTGCCAGGTCGAGGCGGTCGAGACCGCGATCTGGCTCACGGAGGTGGCCGGACGTCAGCGCCAATATGCGCACATCCTTCGTCACATCGAGGGCGCCAACGAGGGCGCGAACCCTGGCCTGCCGCGACTCGCCCTCAAGATGGCAACGGGAGCCGGCAAGACGACCGTCATGGCGATGCTCGTCGCGTGGCAGACCATCAACGCCGTGCGCAGTCCGAACGCGAAGCATTTCACCCGCGGCTTCCTGCTTGTGACGCCCGGTATCACCATCCGGGACCGTCTGCGGGTGCTGATGCCCGGGGACCCCGACGCCTACTACAGCAAGCGCGAACTCGTGCCGACCGACATGCTCCACGACCTGGGGCAAGCGAAGATCGTGCTGACGAACTACCACGCGTTCAAGCGTCGCGAGACGCTGGAGATCTCGAAGGTCGGGCGCTCGCTTCTCCAAGGCCGCCATGCGCCGATCGACACGATCGAGTCCGAGGGCGCGATGCTCCAGCGCGTCTGCCGGGAGCTCATGCCGATCAAGAACCTCGTCGTGATCAACGACGAAGCGCACCATTGCTACCGTGAGAAGCCGGACGGAGCGGACGAGAACCCCGTCGCCGCTGAGGATCGCGAGGAGGCCAAGCGCAATGCCGAGGCCGCGCGGCTGTGGATCTCCGGGATCGAGTCGCTGAAGCGCAAGGTTGGCGTGCGAGCGGTCTACGACCTGTCGGCGACGCCTTTCTTCCTGCGCGGTTCGGGCTACCTCGAGGGCACCCTGTTCCCTTGGACGGTGAGCGACTTCTCGCTCATCGACGCCATCGAGTGCGGCATCGTCAAGCTGCCCCGCGTGCCCATCGCCGACAATGCCGCGAGCGGCGAGGTGCCACTCTATCGCGAACTCTGGGAGCACATCGGCAAGGCGATGCCGAAGAAAGGCGCGGGCAAGACCGGCACGCTGGATCCGCTCTCCCACGTCTTCCCCAGCCAGTTGCAGACGGCGCTGCATGCCCTCTACGGCCACTATGAGAAGACGAGCGAGGTCTGGGAGCGGGCCGGCATCGACGTGCCGCCGGTCTTCATCGTGGTCTGCAACAACACCGCCACGTCGAAACTCGTCTACGAATGGATTGCCGGTTTCGAGCGGCCCAACGCGGAGGGCGAATCCGAGACGCGCCACGTCGGACACCTGCGCCTGTTCCGGAACTACGACGACAACCGCCAGCGGCTCGCCAAGCCCAACACGTTGCTCATCGACAGCGAGCAGCTCGAATCCGGCGAGGCCCTCGATCCGGCCTTCCGCGAGATGGCGGCGGCCGAGATCGAGCAGTTCCGCCGCGAGCGTATCGAGCGCGGTGTCGATGCGGTCACGGCGGCCGAGACCACGGACGCCGATCTCCTACGCGAGGTGATGAATACCGTCGGCCGCAAGGGTCGGCTCGGCGAGCGCATCCGCTGCGTCGTCTCGGTTTCGATGCTGACGGAGGGGTGGGACGCCAACACCGTCACGCACATCCTCGGCGTGCGTGCCTTCGGCACCCAACTCCTGTGCGAGCAGGTGGTCGGGCGCGGCCTGCGCCGGCAATCCTACGAGCTGAACGACGCGGGTCTGTTCAACGTCGAATATGCCGACATCCTCGGCATCCCGTTCTCGTTCACGGTGGAGCCGGTGGTCTCGGTCCCGGCACCGCCGCGCAAGCTCACCCGCGTTCAGGCCCTGCGTGAGCGCGTCGAGCTGGAGATCGGCTTTCCCCGCGTCGAGGGTTACCGGGTCGATCTGCCGAACGAGCGCCTGAGCGCCAGCTTCACGGACGACAGTCGCCTGACCCTGACGCCGGAGACCGTCGGCCCGGCCAAGGTGCACATGTCCGGCATCGTCGGTGAGCAGGTGACGCTCGATGCGGAGGACTCGTTCAGGGACATGCGCCCGAGCGAGATGTCGTTCAAGCTCGCCAAGCGTCTCTTGGAGACGCGCCTGCGCGATCCCGACGGCGACTTGCCGGTCCACCTGTTCGGGCAGGCACAGCGCGTGGTCCGCCAGTGGCTCGACGGCGGTTATCTCGTCGCCCAGGGCGTGCCGCGGGCCGCCGTGCTCTATCCGCAGCTCGCCGAGCAGGCGGTGGAGTTCATCTACCTCGCCTGCCAGCGCTCCGTGTCGGCGGCCCAGCGCATCAAGGCGGTGCTCGACCCCTACAATCCGGCGGGCTCGACGCGCTTCGTGAGCTTCACCACCTCGAAGCCGGTCTGGGAGACCGACCCACGCCGGTGCCACGTCAGCCACGTGGTCCTCGATTCCGATTGGGAGGGCGAACTCGCCCGCGTGCTGGAGGCCCACCCGCGGGTGCTGTCCTACGTGAAGAACCAGGGCCTCGGCTTCGAGGTGCCCTACCGAGACGGCGCCGTGCCGCGACGTTACCTGCCCGACTTCATCGTCCGCCTCGACGATGGGCGGCCCGAACCGCTCAACCTGATCCTAGAGACGAAGGGCTATCGCGGCACCGACGCCCAGCTCAAGGCCGAGACCATGGACGTGTCTTGGGTGCCCGGCGTCAACGCCCTCACAGGCCAGGGCCGCTGGGCGTTCTTCGAATTCCGTGAGGTGTTCGTCATCGAGGAGACGTTCGCCGAACTCGTCGACAAACTCGTGAAAGAGGAGATTGCCGCGTGAGCGGAGCCGTCGAATTCGGTCGCCTCCAGGATGTGATGGTGCGTCAGGCCTGGACGCACGAGGCGCTCGGCTTCACGCCCTGGCTGGCGCAGAACCTGGATCGACTCGGCGAAGCGCTCGGGGTGAAGCTGGAGCACGTCGGATCCGAGGTGGCGGTGACGCGATTTGCCGCCGACATCCTCGCCCGCAACGTGACCGACGGCACCAACGTGCTAATCGAGAACCAGTTGGAGGTAAGTGACCACAGCCATCTCGGTCAGATCCTGACCTACCTCGCCGGGCTCGACGCCCACACCGTCGTGTGGGTCGCGCCCGAATTCCGGGAAGCCCATCTGTCGGCGATCCGTTGGCTGAACCAGCACACCAGCGCGGAGTTCGCATTCTTCGCGGTTAAGCTCCGCGTCGTGCGGATCGGTGATTCGCCGCTAGCGCCCTTGTTCGACATCCTCGAGCGACCCAACGACTGGGAAAAGCGGCTCCAGGAAACTGTGCGACAGAGTTCGGAACGGGGTCCCGTCGGCGATCGCCGCCATGCCTTCTGGAGCGCCTATTGCAACCAGGTTTCCGCTGAAGTCGCGCGCGGCAAGCCGAACGCGGCGTTCTATCGATGGGCGCCCGTCGGCGATACGGGCCTGTTCCTATCGCGCTTCCTCGCCGACCGTTACGTCGGTCTCTGCATTCGCGGACCACGCGGCACTCCTGTGGCGGCGGTGGCCGAACGGCTTGCCCCCGTTTCGGAGGCGCTGGCCGCGCGTCTGGGTGTCTCCTTCGATCCCGGCGCGGATTACCTATTCATCAAGACGATTCCCGGCAGCTACGTCGAGCCCGCCGAGCGCGATCGTCTGATCGCGTGGCTCGCCACCGAGACCGAGTTTTACGCCGCGACCCTGATCGAACTTCTCGGAGAAAAACACTGATGGCGCGCGGACCCGCCCGCAGCACGACCAAGTCCGTCGCGGCGCTCAAGCACGACGAGGCCCTACGCAAGAACATCCCGACGGCCGAGCTGCAGAGCTTCGCCGAGGCCGAGGAGGCGATCACCGGCTTTGCGCCGGGCGTCTACAAGCGCGCTCGGCCCTTGCCCAAGGGCGAGACGCGGCCCCGCGATGCCGACCTCGACCCGCAGATCGTCTGGAACGGCGCCCGCATCCGCCTCACCCCCGAGCAGGTGCGGGCCCTGGTCGAGACCGGCGAGACCGCGATCGGCGACGCGCAGCTCGTCTGGCGCGGCAAGGACAGCCAGGACTGGTCCGACCTCATCGTCCAGGCGCCGCCCCTCTACATCCAGGAGAAAATCCACCCGAAGGCGATCATCGACGACCTGCGCCGCGCCGGCGCCCGGCCGCCGGAGGACGAGGCGCCCGACCTGTTCTCGGATTTCAACGGCCTCGCCCCCGAGGCGCGCACCGAGTTCTACCAGCACGACCAGCACTGGTCGAACCGGATGATCCTGGGTGACTCGCTCCAAGTCATGGCTTCGCTCGCTCAGCGCGAGGGGATGAAGGGGCAGGTGCAATGCATCTATTTCGACCCGCCCTATGGCATAAAATTCAACTCAAACTGGCAGGTCTCGACACACTCGCGCGACGTCAAGGACGGCAAGCAGACCGATATTTCGCGTGAACCCGAACAGGTGAAGGCCTTTCGGGATACGTGGAAGGACGGGATCCACTCGTATCTTACGTATCTACGTGATCGGCTGACCGTGGCGCGCGAGCTTCTAGCCGAGAGCGGGTCGATCTTTCTGCAGATCGGCGATGAGAATGTGCACCGTGTGCGGGCGGTGATGGACGAGTTATTTGGATCCGAAAACTACGTCGCAAATATAACATACAATACAACCTCCGCGCAGACTGCAAGGATCATATCAAACCCAAACGACAACATATTGTGGTATGCCAAGCATATAGATCACCTGAAATTCCGACAGCTGCATAGAGAAAAAAGATTTTCACAAGAAAACCCGGGGGCCTGGCAATATGTTGAAGTAAATGGCGTTCGAAAGAGGCTTTCTGAATATCTTTCAGATGGGCATTCTACAAACGATCAAGGCGTCAGAATCATCAGTTTTGATAATATAACCTCGCAAAGGCAGGGTCGCCAAGTTGGCGACAACTCGGCGATGGGATTTCCATATATCTACAATGGCAGGATATGCAGGCCTTCTGGCAACAGAGGATGGAGCACAACTAAGCAAGGTATTGATCGGATCGGAAAGGCAAGCAGACTTCATTTGTCGGGATCCACTTTGCGCATAGTTCGGTATTACGATGAATTTCCATATGTGAGCATGAACACATCATGGGATGATACAACGATAGCTGGGTTCACGGCCGACAAGCGGTATGTTGTGGAAACAAGCGACAAGGTTATCCAAAGATGCGTCCTGCTTTCAACAGATCCGGGAGATCTAGTCCTTGATCCAACCTGTGGCTCCGGCACTACTGCCACTATGGCCGAGCATTGGGGCCGCAGATGGATAACAGTAGACACAAGCCGGGTTGCTCTCGCTTTGGCTAGAACGCGCATGATGTGCGCGCGTTATCCTTATTTTCTGCTCTCCGATAGCCCTGAGGGCAGAATGAAGGAGCAGTCAATATCTGGTCGACATGCCACATTGTCAGCAAGTTATGGAGATATTCGCCAAGGATTCGTTTATCAGAGATCTTCGCGCGTCGGACTCAAGTCTATCGCTAACAACGCAGAAATCGACGTGATTTGGGAGCAGTTCCAAGCCAAGCTGGAGCCCCTGCGGGGCGAACTGAACGCGGCCTTAGGGCAGACCTGGGAGGAGTGGCAGATCCCACGGGACGTCGTCGCCGGCTGGTCGGAACCGGCACGCGCGGCGCATGCTTCGTGGTGGGAGGCGCGGATCGCCCGCCAGCGTGCGATCGACGCCTCGATCGCTCGAGCCGCCGATGTGGAGATGCTCTACGACCGGCCCTATGCTGACGCGTCGAAGGTCCGAGTCGCCGGCCCCTTCACGGTCGAGAGCTTGTCGCCTCACCGCATCATTCCTTCCGACAGCTTCGATCTCGACGATGAGTTCGACGCTCTTGACGGGCGCCGGACTCGGACGAAGGCAGGCACGCCGACGCAGGACTTCTCCGTGATGGTGCTGGAGAACCTCACCGCCGCTGGCGTGCAGGGGCGCGACCGGGCCGACCGCGTGCGCTTCACCCTGCTCCAGCCCTGGCCCGGCCGCTTCATCGGCGCGGAGGGTCGCTTCGTCGAGGGTGGCACCGCGGACGAGCCCGGCCTCGAGCGCCGCGCCGCTATTCTGATCGGACCTGAGTTCGGAACGCTGAGCCGCTCCGACCTCGTCGCCGCCGCCCGCGAGGCCGCGGACTCCCGCTTCGACGTGCTGGTCGCCTGCGCCTTCGCCTACGACGCTCATGCGAGCGAGCTGACCCGGCTCGGCCCCCTGCCGATTCTTCAGGCAAAAATGAATCCCGACCTCCACATGGCGGACAACCTCAAGACCACAGGCAAGGGCAACCTGTTCGTGGTCTTCGGCGAGCCCGACATCGAGATCCGCCGCCTCGACGGCGACCGGATGGAGGTGGAGGTGAAGGGTATCGACGTGTTCGACCCCAACACCGGGGAGGTGCGCTCCGACGACACCTCCGGCATCGCCGCGTGGTTCGTGGACACCGACTATGACGAGGAGAGCTTCTTCGTCCGCCACGCCTACTTCCTCGGCGCCAACGACTCCTACAAGTCGCTCAAGACCGCCCTCAAGGCCGAGATCGACGAGGCCGCCTGGGCGACGCTCTACCGGGCGACGAGCCGGCCGTTCGCGCGGCCCGCAACGGGACGCATTGCCGTGAAGGTGATCAATCACTTCGGGGACGAAGTGATGAAGGTTTATGGGGTATGAAGAGGGATGATGATCTAAAGCGGCTGCGACGGCTTGCCGGAATCCCGGATGAGAACTCTGAGCCAGAACCCATCGTCCTTCTACCGCGCAAGCCAAAAGAGCAGATGCGAGATTTGCTAAACCGCCTGAAGCAAACCTGTGATGATGAATCTGCTTGGCATGAGATTAAAATTGGCGAACAGATCTATGTTGCAACTGGCGTCAAACGAGAATTTTAGTCAGGTATAGGTTCAGCATTATGGACTTCCGAATCGCCGACACCTTCACCGCCGCTCTGGCACGTCTGCCCGCACAGGAGCAGAAGGCGGTCAAGATGTCGGCGTTCGACATGCAGCTACACCCCGCGGGGCCGGGCCTGCAGTTCCACCGCATCGAGGCCTCAAAGGACCCGAACTTCTGGTCGGTGCGGGTCAACCGCGACATCCGCATCATCGTCCACAGGACGGCGGCGAGCCTGCTGCTCGCCTATGTCGATCACCACGACAAGGCCTATGCCTGGGCCGAGCGGCGGCGGATCGAGGCCCATCCGCGCACCGGCGCCGTGCAGATCGTCGAATCCCGCGCCCGGGTCGAGGAAAGCGTGCCGACCCTATTCAGGCCGGCGGTCCCAGAACGGCCTGTGCCGGAGACCGCCTTGTTCGCGGGGCTCTCCGACGAGGACCTGCTGTCGATCGGGCTGCCCGAAGACTGGATCGAGCCGGTGCGTGCAGCCACCGAAGGCCGCTTCTTCGATATCGCGGCGCATCTGCCGGCGGAAGCCGCCGAGGCGCTCCTCGAATACGCGGCGACGGGACGCCTCCCGAAGCCCCCGCCGTCCGACGCCGCCGATCCCTTCGCCCATCCGGACGCGCAGCGCCGCTTCCGCGTCATCGAGAACGTCGATGCCCTGCGTGCCGCCCTCGACGCGCCCTGGGAACGATGGTCGGTGTTTCTGCATCCGTCCCAGGCCGGCGTGATCGCGCGGAGCTACAATGGACCGG
The DNA here is from genome assembly GCF_001422845.1 of Methylobacterium sp. Leaf100. Lineage (NCBI taxonomy): Bacteria > Pseudomonadati > Pseudomonadota > Alphaproteobacteria > Hyphomicrobiales > Methylobacteriaceae > Methylobacterium > Methylobacterium sp. Leaf100. The sequence continues at coordinate 8,404 of NZ_LMMW01000025.1, forward strand.
CTCGGGTCGCCGGCTCGGCGGGCACCGGCAAGACCGTTGTCGCATTGCACCGCGCCGTGCGCCTCGCCCGCTCCGATCCCCAGGCGCGGGTGCTGCTCACCACCTTCTCGAAGCCGCTGGCGGACGCGCTCCAGCGCAAAGTTGATCTCCTCGTCGCTGCGGAAACCGGAGCCAGCGGTCGCATCACCGTTGCGCCTTGGGAAGGCTTGGCTGATGAGCTGTATCAACTCGTCCATGCGCGTCGCCCCCGCATTGCCGCGCTCACCCAGATACAGGGTGCTCTGGTTCAGGCTGCGGGCGGGACCGACATCTGGTCCGAGCGCTTCCTGACAAGCGAGTTCCGACACGTGATCGACGCGTGGCAAGTCTCCGACGAGGCGACCTACGCCGACACGCCGCACCCCGGCCGACGCAGTCGCCTCGGCGCTAAGCAGCGCGCTGCGCTATGGCCGATTTTTACGGCAGCACGCACCCGACTCGCGAGTCAGGGCCTCGTTACTTGGGCGCACGTCTTTACCGGCCTCAGCGAGCACTACGACGTGCAGGCGACCAAGCCCTTCACCCACATCGTCGTGGACGAGGCACAGGATCTCGGTGTGCCCGAGCTGCGCCTCCTCCGCGCTCTCGCGCCCGAGGGCGAGGACCGCCTATTTTTTGCGGGTGATCTCGGCCAACGCATCTTCCAGCCGCCGTTCTCGTGGAAGGCCCTCGGCGTCGACGTGCGCGGCCGCTCGACCACGCTCAAGGTGAACTACCGGACCTCACACCAGATCCGCGAGGCGGCCGACCGTCTGCTGCCGGGCGCCGTTCACGACATGGACGGGCGCGAGGAGGCGCGCAAAGGCACCGTCTCGGTTTTCGACGGGCCAAAGCCGCAGGTGCTCAAGCTCGACGACGAAGCCGCCGAGCGCAAAGCGATCCTCGGCTTTCTCGAAGTAGCCCGCGCGGACGGCGTCGTCTCGGACGAGATCGGCCTGTTCGTGCGCAGCCGCGCCCAACTCGACCGCGCCCGTGCCGTCGCCCAGGCCGCCGGTTTCGTGCCGGTCGAGCCGGGCGACGCACCGAGCACCGCCGGCGATAGCGTGACCGTCGGCACGATGCATCTCGCCAAGGGGCTCGAGTTCAAGGCTGTCATTATTCTTGCCTGCGACGATGGCGTGCTGCCCCTGCAGGAGCGCATCGACACGGTGAGTGATGAGGCGGAACTGGAAGAAGTCTACGAGACCGAGCGTCACCTCCTCTACGTCGCAGCCACGCGAGCGCGTGATCGGCTCCTGATCACCGGTGTGCGTCCCGGGTCTGAGTTCCTCGACGACCTAGGGTAGCGCTCGGCCTTCGCAGGTAGCACGCTGTGTGGAAATGCGACGCTAGAATAGGGGCGGAAATTGCCAGCGCCCTTGCGGCGCAAGCCAATCGCCTCACGTGTGCCGTAACCTTGATCCTGCTCTAAGAGCCAGGCTCTGCGCACCGCGCCACGCCAAGGGATGCTAAAGATTCCATTTCTTCCATAACCCTCTGAGTCCCTTGCATTTGTATCGTGCCTTGTCCCGCGCAGTAAATGCCATGATTTATCTATCCTCACTTGGCCGGGAGCAGGAGCACACACACGTCGTCGTTGGGCGACATGATCGTCGTTCGCGTTTTCGCACGTGTCACACTCACGCGAAAATTCTGGCGCGCTTGCGTCATCGCCCCTGCGCGGAAATTTCCACTTACAATGCGACCGGGGTTGCTGACTATCTCACCCTTGTAGCGCGTCGGCCACCCTTCGAAAATGATCACCTCATCAAACTGCTTTCCCTTAGCCTTGTGCATGTTCATCACGATCACACCAGTCTCCGGCTTATGAGCGATCGCGAAATGCTCCTTCACGAACGCCTGGCGAGTAACAGCCAGCGCGTTCTTGTATCCGCCGGTATCACGCCAGTCCTGCGACAGGCTTTGCCGGAGCTGCGTTCCGCGTTCGAGGAGCCGGACGTTGCGCGCGTCCTTCGCAACCTCAGTGAGCCGGGTGCAGGCCCCAGCCTCAAGCACCGTCCGAATGACGGTCCAGTCGCCGTCGGGCTGCCCTGTCAGCGCAACAGCCGCTGCAGCCTCGTGGACCGCGAATGTGGCTTGCAAGACGCTGTTCGCCGGAACGGCCTTTCCCTTCGCGAGACGGTCATTCCACTTCTCTAGCGCCAAGCGGAAACGCGCTGCTTCCATCAGGTCGCCCTTGGTCGGTGCCTGGCCACCTCGGCCGCTGAAATAGCTGCAAAGCAGATCGACGAATTCGTCAAAGCGGCCGGAGTGACTTCGCTGCTGGAGGAGGAAGGCGATCAGCTCAGCGGCCAAAATTGGGCCTTCCATGTCGACGGCCGCCGTGTGCGCGATTGGAGGCACGTTGCCGAACGGCTCGCGCAGATTGTCGGAGACCAACCGGGTCATGCGCTTCGTCGGCACCAGAATCGCAAGTGACCAATCCCGGCGGCCCGTCGCGACGAGCCGCTTACGCGCCTTCAGAACTTGAGCGACCAGCGAGGAGAATGCCTGATTGGGATTCGAAGCAAATCCATAGTAGTCGATGCCCTGATACGCTTCTTGTCTATAATCGCCGGTCAGGAGGTGGTTGCCAAACAGCGCAATATCCGTCCCCTTACTGCGATGGTTGTCCCCGGCCAAATCGTGCTCTGACGGCTTGAAAGCCTCCCTGAAATGGTCAAGGCGCTCGGGGTCGGCACCGATGAAATCGAAAATCCTCTGCTCCGGATCGGCCAGAGCGATCAGCGTGCTGGTCTTCCCGCTCGCCTCAACTACGCGCCACTGCTGAGCGGTGGTATCCTGAAACTCGTCGAGGATGATGAACGGATACATGGTCGACACGAGGCCGCGGATCTTGGCGGAATCATGTAATAGGACGGCCGCGCGCTCCGCGAAGAGATCGAAACAGATTTTGCCTTCTTCGGTCGCCAGCCGCATCCGCTCGGCAGTTTCCAGGGCAGCCTTCTGCGCCTTCTCCACGTCCGAGAGCTTGGACGGCGCCTTGAAGGCGCTGCGGATCGCTGACAACGCGATAGACTCATTCGGTGGCGTTAGAATCTCCATCTGGCGCGGAAATCCAACCAGATATCCGTGCGTCTTGAGAATCCGCCAGAAGAAGGAGTGATACGTGTCGACCTCGATCCGCTTCTTCTCCTCTTCCGTGACGGATTGCTCTTCGTCGATCGCCTGGAAGACACGCGAGACCGTCGCGCGCGCGAAACTCAAGAACAGGATTCGCTGCCCTGGCCGGAGCTTCTCGCGGGCGATCTTCGCGGCCTTCAAAATGGACACGGTGGTCTTGCCGGACCCAGGGCCTCCCACGACAAGCTGGTGCCCATCGACCCTAAGAACATCCTTCTGCGCGTGAGTGAGGTCGACCATCCGCCCCTCTACGCGCCGGGCTCGATGGCTGCGTCCTCGCCATTCTCCTCCGGACGCGCCGGTAACGCGGGCGGCGGATCACAGAGTGCCTTTAGGGTCACGCAGGCCTCACGAATCCACGCCGGCATCTCAGCCTCGGAACATTGGCCGAGGAAATCCGCGATCCCCCAATTGCCCTTCGCCCACCCGAAATACTCCTTCAACGCGGCGGTCAAATTGGTCGCCGGGTCGGGAAACTTTTGCAGCAGGTGCGGCGGCCAATCCAGCGCATCGGAAAAACGCGTAAGAGCGGCATCGGTCGTGTTTTTAAGAATTAAATCCTCGATGCCCTTTTCCTCGTGCATGAACAAGTGCTCGACCTGGGCTTTTATTGCAGCCTTCGCGGGATCGGTTTGCTTATCGCAAAGTGCGAACGTCCGCTTGCCGAGACCATTGTAGAGCCCGGCGAGATCGGCGATCTGCGACTCAGTGCCCGCATCGATGATGCAGATGCCGAGCGCTTCGAGCGAAGCGTAGACACCGGGGTTCAGTTCAGAGAGCCGGCGGGCCGCAACCGGAAAGGAGCTCGCCTCGGTCGCGCCTTCGGCGACGAGCACGCGCCGAGATAGCAGGCCCTCGCAAAACCGCGTCCGAAACTCCTGGCGATAGCGCTTGTGCTTCACGCTGTCGGGCAGCGCGATCTGCGCCTGCTTGAGAACGCCATCATTCGCCCGCGACAGGATCACGGTCTCGTCGAGCTTGAACTCCTCAAGAACATAGGGCGAGTGCGAGGTGACGATCGATTGGGCAGCCAGCTTGCGCAGCTCGTGAACGATCCGCTTCTGAGCATAGGGCGGGATCGCGGTCTCGACCTCCTCCATCGCGAAGATGACGTTCTGCTTGTCCTCGGCGATCTGCGACAGCATCGCCAGCACCAGCATGTTGATCGTGCCGGTGCCCTGCCGGAAGAAGGGTGCGGCATGTGCGCCATCTCCAGTAGCGATGAAGGCAGTCACGACTTTGCGGAGATGTTCGCGCGTGAGGTTTGAAACCTTGAGATGCGGCTTCACGCCCCATTCCCGCGGCACATATTTTTTTAGCGACTTGTCCATGCTCTCAAGCACGCCCGAAATGCCGATTGCGGGATCGCTCGCGACATCGAATCCGGCGAGCGTGCCGATCGTGCCTTCCCACATCTGCGGCCGGATTTCCTTCAGCCGCAGGATGATATCGAGTAGGCTGCCATGCTCCAGGCTGAGCGCACGCGAGCCCGTGCGCAACGACCGCAGGAACAGGAAGCCGCAGTGCTGTTTGTCCTTCTTGGAGAAGGGCACCGGAGTCTCTTCCTCTGTCAGGCTGCGCGTGTAATAAGTATTGCCAACGAAATCGTCCTCTTCGCTGTCATATGCGCCGATGAACGTGACGCGCAACGCTGCCTTGATGTTCGCCGCATCCACGCCAGCGGGATTTGCTTCCGTGAAGAAATCTCCAGTCTCTACGTTAAGCCACTCAATATTGCCGCCAAACCGGGCTTCCTGCTCCTCAGATAGTCCGACAATCGTGACCTCGACGGTGATCTGGGGCACTGTCGGCGGCCCTGCTGGCGCTTCACCCACTTCGGCTAGGGCCGGAGCCGCGGGCCGATATTTGCCATCATAGAAATCGTGCTCGTCGACAGGAGGCCGACGGCTCAGTCGATCCGGCCCAAGCGCAAGATCTATGGCTTCGAGAACAGTGGACTTCCCAGTGTTGTTGTCGCCGATGAGGACGGCGTGATCGGGCAGGAACAGTTTGGTTGATTTGATGCCTCTGAAGTTCTCGATTGCAACGGCGTAAATTTTCAAAACGGTCTCCCGGCATCATTCAGCTAAAATTTGATTTTTCTTACATTTAGACCCTTATCGGCGAAAAGCCACTCGCTCTATTTACAGCGAGTGTCGTTTTAGGCAGCCATATTGGTGTCACTGCGCTATAACCTCAATCGACGCTTCGGGTTACACGCGGGTTTCGTTGCGCGGGCGGATCTGATTCGATGAGGCGAACCAGGAGGGTTTGCTATGTCGACTGTGGTGGCGTCGCAGCAGTATGTCACGGCGGATAATCTGCGGCGACTGACCAGGGCCGCCCGGGATGCGGGTCAGGGCCGACGTTTGCCGGCCTGATCGACGGCAAGGCACCCGGCAACTGTCCCAAGCTGAACGAAAGGCGGGGCCAGACGCTGGCGTGGCTCGGGCGCATGGCTACAACGGGATGCAACGGCGATCGCGCATCGAAGGCACCGTTCGGGTAGCCGAGCGTGCCTCAATTCGTCGGCCGGCCTATATGGAGGAGAATTGAGGGCGGCAGCGCGCGGCGTGCCGTCAATAACCGTTGCGAGAAACCCATGCGTGCCGTCACCTACACCGAAGGCTCACCGGTCGATGCGCCGGGGGCGCTGAGAGACACCACGTTCGCCGATCCCGTGCCGGCCGGGCGCGACCTCCTCGTGCGCGTGCAGGCGGTCTCGGTGAACCCCATCGACACCAAGGTGCGCCAGGGCGCCTACAAGCAGGGCTGCGAGCCGAAGGTGCTGGGCTGGGATGCGGTCGGGACCGTGGTCTCCGTCGGACCGGAGGCCCGCCTGTTCAAGCCCGGCGACGCGGTCTTCTATGCCGGTGCCCTCGACCGGCCGGGCAGCAACGCCGAGCTCCAATGCGTCGATGAACGCCTCGTCGGGCCGAAGCCGGCCACCCTCGACTTCGCCGCTGCCGCGGCCCTCCCCCTCACGGCGCTCACCGCCTGGGAGATGCTGTTCGACCGCCTCGATGTCGCCAAGCCCGTGCCGGGGGCCGCACGGGCGATCCTGATCGTCGGCGGGGCCGGCGGTGTCGGCTCCATCGCGATCCAACTCGCCCGGCAGCTCACCGATCTCACCGTGATCGCAACCGCATCGCGCCCCGAGACGGCGCAATGGTGCCGGGATCTCGGTGCCCACCACGTGATCGACCATAGAAAGCCGCTGGCCGCCGAGGTCGCAGGCCTCGGTCTGTCCGGTGCGCCCGGCTTCGTGTTCTCGACGACGCAGACCGCTGCGCATCTGCCTCAGATCATCGAGCTCCTCGCGCCCCAGGGACGCCTCGGCCCGATCGACGATCCCGCGGTGCTCGACGTCATGCCACTCAAGGCCAAGAGCCTGTCCCTGCATTGGGAACTGATGTTCACGCGGTCCCTGTTCCAGACGGCCGACATGGCTCGACAGCACGAGATCCTCACGCAGGTTGCGCGCTTGATCGACGGCGGACAGCTTCACACGACGTTGAGCGAGCGTTTCGGTTCGATCGACGCCGCCAACCTCGCGCGCGCCCACGCGCTGATCGAGAGCGGACGGGCGAAGGGCAAGGTGGTCCTCGCCGGGTTCGGCGACTGAGCCGTGAGAGCGCGTCCCGGCGAGGCCGGACGCGTCCGGCATCGGCCCATTCAGGACTGTCGTCTCGCCCGTTGTCGGGCACCGCTCGGGGGCTGGGGCGGTTGTCCCGGCCCGGCCCCACTCGGCCACCGCGCAGGGGCACGAGCTTGCGCCGCATCCGACACCGGCGCACCTTTTCCTGAACGTCTGCGACCTTTCGGAGCCCGCGCCGCGTGATCGCCCTCGGAACGGCCGGCTGGAACGTCCCGAAGGCTTACGCGGAGGCGTTTCCTCCCGCCGGAAGTCATCTTGAGCGCTACGCGCAGCGCTTCGATGCCGTGGAGATCAACACTGCGTTCTATCGTCCCCACCGGGTCGGGACCTACGCACGATGGGCAGCCTCGGTGCCCGACCGGTTTCGCTTCGCCGTCAAGCTTCCGCGCACGATCACGCACGAACAGCGGCTCGCGCAAGCCGAGGGGCTACTCCGCCAGTTCCTCGCCGAGGTTGCCGGCCTCGGCCCTAAGCTTGGCCCGGTCCTGATCCAGCTGCCGCCGAGCCTTCGCTTCGACCCCGATACGAGCGCCGGGTTCCTGCGCGCTTTCCGAGACATCCACGCCGGCAGCATTGTCTGCGAGCCGAGGCACGCCAGCTGGTTCGCGCATGATGTCGATGCGCTGCTGGCTGAGCTTTGCATCGCCCGCGTCGCAGCCGATCCGGCACCCGTGCCCGGCGGCGGCGAACCTGGCGGCTGGCGCGGTCTGCATTACGAGCGCCTGCACGGTTCACCGAAGATCTACTACTCCGCCTATCCACCCAGCACCCTGGACGCACTCGCCCGCCGCCTAAGAGTCGACGACGTGCACGGGCGCGAGTGCTGGTGCATATTCGACAATACCGCTGCCTTCGCGGCAGCTGGCGACGCGCTTGCCACACGCGAGCACCTTCGCAGGCACGCACCGCTCATCGAAACGCGGACGTCATCTTAGCACCGCCGGAAAGCGAAATCGGCGCGGCACAGACACGGCGCACATCGCGCGCCGCAGCCGCACCGCATCTGCTGACAGTCCAAGCCCACAAACGCGGACCTCTCGCTACCTGCCCACCCGACACGATTCGAACGTGTGAAATTTGCCTTTGGAGCCCCTGCAGACATCCCTTTGAGCCTAAAGGCTTCCACTGCCCCGTTGCACCCGACGGCGCCATGGGCTAGATCTTCGCCGCGGTCAGCACCCGTAGCTCAGCTGGATAGAGCGTTGCCCTCCGAAGGCAAAGGTCACACGTTCGAATCGTGTCGGGTGCGCCAATCTTTTCAACGACTTATTGCTTCTGGATCGTAGTTAGTGACTGGAGCCGGAAGCATACCGGAAGCATCAGCCCAAGCCTCTTCCGATTCGCCGATAGGATCAGCGCCGCCTCCGCTAACGCCCCCTGTTGGTTCGGCTGCCAAGGAATATCTGATCGACGGTTGTTACAACAATTCTAAACTCGACTATAGATCCCCTCATTGGGATATCAGTCAAGAAAGAGTCTTCATGGAGACTCTACTTAATCAAAGATTCAACTTTTTCCTTCTATTTTTTTCTATTGTTTTAGCGGGCGCAATTAATGCGCGCAGCGACATATACATTTCAGCGACAGTTTGCACCGTTGGGCTTGTTATATGCTGCTTAGTCCGTCAAGCAATAGATCGCGCATCACACAAACTCGATTTAATATTTCAAGAGCTTAGCAGCGATCCCTATCATCCATACACTTATATTGATATCAAAGCCGGTCGACGTGGAACGAAAAGGCATATAATCTACAGACGCGTTCCCACGTTTTGCATATCCATTCTGCTATTCTCTTCAATCATTTGCTGGGCTGCTTGGCTTCAGAAAACTGCAACTTGTTCTTGATAATCTTTATGCTCCGACAGCCCAAATAGGATCGAAGTCGGCCTCGTCGAACGCAGAGCGTTGACCTCCAGCGGCATCAGCCCGCCCCGTTGCCATCGCTGCCGCAACTAGCGCGTCGATCGCCTGCGTGCTCTTCTTCTTCGAGATGTAGGGGAGTCCGGTGTCGCCATAAATCGGCACCGCGTTCTGCACGCACCAGCGCAGGACCGGATGCCCGCCATGGCGGAAACGCCGGCCGATGATCGCCTTCTGCAACTCGCTGTAGAACGGCCCCATGATGACGGGGCGCTGCTGCACCTCGACGGCGGGGAGATCGTCCTCAATCAGACGGGCCATCATCTTGGCGGCGAACTTCGGGTCGAAGGCGATCTCCTGCACATCGAAGCGCTCGCATAATTCGCGAAGCTTCCCCTCGATCACGTCGTCGTCGATCAGGTCGCCAGGGATCACGGTGAGGTGGCCGTCGTCTCGCCATTGCCGCAGCGGCACGTCCGGCAGCTCCTCGCACCGTCGCTTGAACGCGGTCTCGGGTAGGAACGCCCAGGCGAGCACCCGGAAGCCGCCAGCTTCATCGAGGAAGACGGCCACGATCGCGGTGAGGTCGTAGCTCTTCGATAGGTCGACGCCGATCCAGCACGGCTCGCCGGTTAGATCCTCAGCATCGATCGCGCCGCCGGCCTCGTCGTAGACAGCCATCTCGATCCACCCGGAGGTGGAGCCGTCCTGCCAGATATTGAGGTGGGTCTGCTTGAACCCCTCCCGCAGCTGCGGCAATTCCCGGGCGATACGCGCCTCCGATCGCAGCTCGTCGAGATCGGGGAAGCCCTCGGCAAGGCCGGGGTTCACAGCGTGCCACGTCGTCTCGTCAAGCCAGTCACAGTCGGCGTCGGCCTGGAATAGGATCGGCAGGAACGACGGGTCTCGTTCCGGATCGTGGTGACAGCGCACCGCGTACTGGAACAGGTCGTGGCAGATACCCTCGGCCCTCTCGCCAGCCGTGGTGATGACGACGGTGAGCGAACCAGGCGTCTTCGAGGCGCCGGTCTTCAGCGCGTTCCAGAGTGAAAAGCCACGCCAGACGTGCAGCTCGTCGGCCAGCACGAACGACGGGGTTTTGCCATGCTGAGCGTCACCCTCGGCCGAGATCGCCACGTAGCTAGACCCGCTGCGGCGATGCTCGATCCGGTTCTTGGTGTCGCGAATGCGGGTGGCCGATAGGAGCCTGTCGTCGGCCCGCAGCATGTCCGAGGCCTCGTCGAACGCGATTCGGGCCTGCGTCCGATCGCTCGCCGCGGCGACCACCTGTCCGCCTGGCCGCTGCTCAGGGCCGATCGTGTGGCCGAGTGCCAGGACAGAGGCGAGTGTCGTCTTGCGGGCGCCACGCGGCAGCAAAATGAAAACGGTGGAGGCCTGGCGACGCCCCTCCAGCGTGCTCGGCCCATAAATCCGTTCGATGATCCGACGCTGCCAGCCCGATTTCAGAGGCCGGCGGTTTGGTCCGTCCGTCTTCGGATGGCGGAGAATATCGGCGAACCGCAGCATCGCTGCGGCCCGGCCATGAGGGTCCGGGATCTCGCTGTCGTCAAATGCCCAAGTCGGCGTAAGCATCGTACCCTTCCTCGCCCTCGGGCATCTTGCCGGCCTTGTTCCGCGAGGCGGGCGTCAGCCCCAGCTCGGCGGCGAGGCGGCGCATCTCGGTGAGTGCCTGGAACAGCGTCTGGTAGGCCGGATGCCGCTTGGTGCCGGTGTTCGTCTCAACCGTGTCGTGATCGGCCCCCACGAGGTGGTCCGAGGATAAAGTTAGTGCACGGTTGGCCGCTCCGCCACGGGTAGCTTGGCCGGCGGAGCTGGTCGGGCGAGCGCAGCCGGCC
>NZ_LMMW01000026.1:0-17480 GCF_001422845.1 Methylobacterium sp. Leaf100
AGGCTCCAGATCAGCCCATTGCGCGTCGCTCAGCATCGTCCCTCCTCCATCAGAGAGACGAAAACGCAAGCCCAGCCAATCTGTTCAGGCGACGACAGGCCCTAAGGGTGGTTTGACGCCAGTCCGCTTCCGGGCGTTCGATAGGTTGTAGCGGACGTCCCTCCGTATTCAGTTTGCCTACGGCCACAAATCTATCCCGTGGGGTATTGGCGTAAGGCCGCGAGTAGCGGAGGTCCAGCCGCAGAGGCTATTTGGGGACCTGCCCCCGGGCGAGATCGTTCAAGGCCGTCAAAGCCTCCTCGAACCGCCCCTCCGCCTCCGCATGACGCAGGAAGCCGACCCGCTCCACGAGGATCTCCGGCGGCGTCGGTAGCCGAGCAAACAGCCTCATGACTTCCGCCCTGAACGCATCCAGCGGCATGTAGCCGTCACGCGTCGACTGGCCGGGCGTGAGTTCAGTCTGCACCGCTGGCGGCACGAGCTCGATGACCTCGACCCGTCCCCTGAGGGCCTCCCGAAGGCTGACGGTGTAGGAGTGGATCGCCGCCTTCGTCGCACAGTACGTCGGCGTCGCCACCAGGGGTACAAAGGCGAGGCCGGACGAGACGTTGACGATCGCCGCGTCCGACTTGGTCGAAAGATGGTCGATCAGCGCATTCGTCAGGCGGATCGGACCGAGGAGATTGGTCGCGATGGTCGCCTCTGCGTCAGAAAGGTCCCGGGCGCGCGCCACGTCCTCGGCCACCATGATCCCTGCATTGTTGACGAGGACGTTGATGTCCGGGTGCTCGGCGACCACCCGCTTTGCGAACGCCGCGACCGCATCCTTGTTTCCGACATCGAGCACATAGCCGAGGATGCCCGCGTTCGCCGACGTAACCGCGTCGAGGCGCTCGCGGCTCCGTCCGGCGATGATTACCCTGTTGCCTTGAGCATTGAAACGCTCGGCCAGTTCGCGTCCGATGCCGGACGCGCCCCCGGTGATGAGAATAGTGTTTCCGGTAGTCTTCATGGGAATGCCCTCGCGTCGAATCGTCGTTGCCTCCGGAAGATGTCCTTACTACTCTCCTTGCGACAGAAGGCACCCAAAAGATTTATACTCACCAGAAGGAGAGTGTCGGATGACGACGGCCGTGCCCAAAGTTGATCCGGCGACGATCGCTTCGACCCACGGTTCCGAGCCAATTGGAGGGGATACGGATCCCCGGGTCGAGGCGCTCGTTCACGACCTGATCGGTCGTGTTGCGGACAAATGGACGATGCTGGTCCTCGAACTTCTCGAAGAGAAGGGCACCCTGCGCTTCACCCAGATCGCACGGCTGATCGGAAGCATCAGCCAGAAGATGCTGACGCAGACGTTACGGCAGATGGAGCGGGATGGTTTGGTGATCCGCACCGTCCATCCCGTCGTCCCCCCAAAGGTCGAGTACCGGCTCACCGATCTCGGACGGAGCCTCGGCTCCGCGTTCTGCGGCGTCTGGATCTGGGCCGAGAAGAGCCTCGACGCGGTCGAGGGCGCACGGCGAGCCTTCGCGAAAGCTTCGGCGGGCGAACCGGCGGCATGCTGACTGACGCTGCGGGTATCCCCAGATCCGTGATGCCCGGTTGCGTAACGCGACCCGGCATACCGACTTGATCGACTTTCGCTGCCAAGAGCTGCATGACGACGTGGCCCGACCACGATCCCCGAACGCGACTTCCTTCAGGCCGGCGGGCGCTGATCGATCAAGACCAACCGCCCCACGATCGTTCGGGGTGCAAGGATGGCCCCCGGGGCGACGACCGCGTTCGCGCCGATCCGCGTGCCGTCACCCACCAAAGCCCCGAACTTCGTGGTTCCGGTCTCGATCGCCCTGCCGCCGTGCTGAATCACGATCGATTTCTCGTCGCGTTCGTTGCGGTGGTTGGCGATGATTGCGCCCGCCTCCAGGTTGACGTGCTCCCCAAGGAGGCTGTCGCCGACGAAGTTGAAATGCGCCAGTTTCGATCCCCGGAATACGATCGTGGTCTTCAATTCCGAGCCAGGTCCTACGATGCAATCCTCGTCGACCCAGCATCCGCCCCGAATCAAGCTTCCCTGGGCGACGAGGCAGCGCGGTCCAACGATGACGGGGGCTTTCAAGGACGCGCCATCCTCCACAGTCGCCGTTCGATGGACCGCGATGCCGTCCTCGATGCGGAAGTCCGAGCCCAGACCGTCCAGCAACCCGTGAACGATCTCCCGAAGCCGTTCCACCAAGCCCCACGCCTCACGGCTCGCGAACGATGCGAACGGCGAGCCTTCGAACCGTGCGACGTGCGCTTCCAGGATACCCATTCGCCTCGTCTCCAAATTGTATCAGGAGGCCGGCGGGAGTGACCTGCCGGTTTGAACTCCCCTATTCGCGAGGCGCGCGGACGGCCTCGGCGATCATTCGTCCGATCTCGGCATAAGCCGCATCCACGTCCGTTACGGGCGCCGTGCTACCGGTGAGGTAGACCGCGGCGAGGATCGGCGCCTGCCCAGGGGGGCGCAGGATCGCCACGTCGTTGTAGGTGCCGTTGTCGCCGCTGCCGGTCTTGTCGCCGACCTTCCAGTCCGGCGGAATGCCGGCACGCAGCCGCTTGGACCCGGTCCGGCCGGCGGCCAACCATCCGTCCAGACGGGTACGCGTGGCTGGCGACAGGGCGGTGCCGACCAGGATCTGCTCCAGCGTCGTGCGCATCGCGTCCGGCGTCGTCGTATCGCGCGGATCGTCCGGAATGGCGGTGTTCAAATCCGGCTCGGTCCGGTCGAGCCGGGTCGTTGGATCGCCGATGCCGCGCAGCCAGCCCGTCAGCGCCGACGGCCCGCCCAAAACGTTCAGCATGAGGTTGGCAGCGGTGTTGTCGCTCCATTCCACGGCCGCCGCGCAGGCATCGGCAACCGAGATCCGGCCCATGCCTCCTGCCGCCTCAAGCGCTTTACGGGTGACGGGAGCGTACTTGAGGAGGTCTCCCTCACCATAGGGTAGCGCCCGATCCAGGCTCTCCGTGCCGGCGTCGACCCTTGCCATCAGGGCCGCCGCCGCCAGTACCTTGAAGGTGCTGCACATCGGAAAGCGTTCGTCGGCGCGATGACCCAGCAATGGCGGCGCGTTCGACTTCCCCACAGAAACGCCGAGACGACCCCCGACGCGGCGCTCGATCTCGCGCAAGGTGTTCGTTGCGTTCGCACCAGCGTTTTCGAATCCCAGGACGAAAGGTGCCGCCAGGCTCGCGAACAGAAGTTTCCTGCGGGAAAGGCCATGGATCGAAGGCTTCATCGTTCCTCCCATGCTCGCGGCGAGACCGCGCTCGCGTCCTGCGAGGAGATGTCCGGGCGCCACCGGGCCGGACTTGTCGCGCCGACCGACAGGCGGGTCGATGGCGTGGACGTTCACGCTTCGATCATCCACGGTCGAACGGCGCGCGCCGTTGGGCGGCTGGTCGATGCCACCGAGCCGCCGGCTCACCCAACGGACGGGATGCGCGCGATCACCTTGATCTCGAAGTTGAAGCCGGCCAGCCAAGTCACGCCGACGGCGGTCCAGTTCGGATACGGCGCCGCGCCGATGACGTCCTGACGGATGGCGGACACCGTCTCGAACTGGTTGGCCGGGTCGGTGTGGAAGGTGGTGACATCGACGACGTCTTCGAACGTGCATCCGGCGGCCTTCAGGACGGCGTCCAGGTTGTCGAAGGCCCGCCGCACCTGTTGGGCGAAGTCCGGCTCGGGCGACCCGTCCTCGCGGCTGCCGACTTGGCCAGAGACGAAGAGAAGGTCGCCCGAACGGATCGCCGCCGAGTAGCGGTTGATCTCGTAGAGTGCCTGCCGCCCGTCCGGGAAGACCGCGTCTCGTTTCGTCATCTCGCAACTCCTCGGTTCGCCGAACGTCCCTTCGTGCCTTAACCACGAACGGTGATATACGCTGCGTATGTCACATGTAACTTGCATACGCCTCGTATGTCAATTCACATACGTTGGGTATGCGTAAGGGAGTCGGGCGGTGGCGACGGGACGGCGTGCAAGGACGATGGAGGAGACGCGGGCCAAGCTGGTGCAGGCCGCCCGCAAGGCGTTCGCGACCAAGGGTTACGCCGCCGCGTCGATGGACGACCTCACGGCCGAGGTCGGCCTGACGCGCGGGGCGCTCTATCACAACTTCGGCGACAAGAAGGGACTGCTCCACGCGGTGATCGACCAGATCGACGCGGAGATGGCGGACCGGCTCCGCACCGTCGGTGAACGGGCTGGATCGGCATGGGCAGGGCTACTCGACGAGTATGCCGCCTACATCGAGATGGCCCTGGAGCCGGAGATCCAACGCATCATGCTCCTGGACGGACCGGCCGTCCTCGGCGACCCCTCGCAGTGGCCGAGCCAGAACGCCTGCCTCCACGAGACGACGCGTCGTATCCAGTCCCTCCTCGACGGGGGAACCATCCGTCCCGTCGACGCGGCGGCGGCGGCGCGGCTGCTCAACGGCGCATCGCTGAGCGCTGCGCTCTGGATCGCCGCGGCGGAGGAGCCGCAGATCAACCTTACGAAGGTCGTCGATGCCTTCAAGCTGATCGCCGCCGGTTTGCTTCGAGCCGAGCCGGCTGAAGGGGATATCAGCCCGACGAGGCCGACTAATCGTCGCCGAAAGCAACCGTGAAGAATGAGTCTCCGCTGCCATCGTCACAAGTGAAGACCGTGGGCGATCCGGTCAGGGAACGATGGTCGAACGCGCGGTCTCGTTCTTGACGAGGTTCACGAAGGCACGCAGTGGTGCAGGCATGAATCTGTTCGAGAAATAAAGCTGCGGCCCCTCGAACTCGGGCCACCAGTCCGACAGGACCGGCCGGAGCGCACCCGTGCTCAGGAACGGTTGCAGCCAATTCTCGAACGTTACGATGATGCCGCGGCCCCGGCAGGCCAGATCAATGGCCGCTGCGGCCGCGTCGACGCCGATGATGAGGCGACCCGGCGGATCGACGGTCATCGCGACGCCGTCCTTCTCGAACGCCCAGGCGACGAGCGTCCCGCTGGAGAAGCGCAGCCTGATGCAGTCGTGCAGCAGGAGGTCGTTCGGGTGGCGTGGCGTGTCGCGGGCTTCGAGGTAAGCCGGGGCGGCGGCGGCCGCGACCCTCTGGGACGGTGGTCCGATCGGCACCGCGATCATGTCCTGCGCCAGGTGCTCGCCATAGCGGATCCCGGCATCGCAACCCACGGCCGCGATATCGACGAGCCGGTCCTCTACGACGAGTTCGACCCTGACCTCGGGGTTGGCGAGAAGGAATCGGTCAAGCAACGGCGGCAGGATATCGACCATCACCGCGCCGGTCACGTTGAGGCGTAGGAGACCCCGCACCCTGCTTTGGGAACTCGCCGCATCCTGAAGAGCGGCCCGCGCCTCGGTCAGGACCGGCAGGAGGCGATCCGCCAGCACGCGTCCGACCTCGGTCGGTACCACGCTGCGCGTCGTCCGGATCAGGAGAGGGGCCCCAAGGCGGGTCTCCAGCGAGACGATCCTCTCGCTCACCGTCGAGGGCGACAGACCCAGCCTCTTGGCCGCAGCACGGAACCCTCCCGTCTCGCAAACCGCAAGGAAGACGGAGAGACCGTCGAGGTTCGCGCCATCGTCATTGTTCGCCATTCCGATCAGTCCGTCCGGTTCCGGTTGGATTATCAGGCATGGCAGGACGGCGCTACGAGGAAAGCCGCGGCGCGTATGCGCTCGTTTCATCGGAGCAACCCCCATGACCGGAAAGACCGTTCTCATCACCGGTGCCAACAGGAGCATCGGCTACGAGACCGCTCGCCAACTCGGGCGATCGGAATACCGCGTCTGGCTCGGAAGCCGCGACGCGGCGCGCGGCAGGCAGGCCGCTGAGCGGTTGCGGGAGGAAGGGTATGACGTGCGAAGCCTGCCGCTCGACGTCACGTGCGACGACAGCGTGAGGAATGCGGTTTTCGCGATCGAAAAGGAACATGGCGTTCTCGACGTGCTGATCAACAACGCCGGTGTCCTTGGGGACCCACCGGTGAAACCGAGCGAGCAACGGATCGACGACATCCGTGCGGTCTATGAGACGAACGTGTTCGGCCCGATCCGGGTGACCCAGGCTTTCCTGTCGCTGTTGAAGGCCTCGGAGGACGCCAGCGTGATCATGGTCAGCAGCGGCCTAGGCTCGTTGGGATGGCTGTCCGATCCGGCGAACCCGTTCCACGGGATCAACGTGCTCGGCTACAACAGCTCGAAGACCGCCCTCAACGCCGGGACCGTGTCGTTCGCGAAGGAGTTCGCCCCGCTGGGCATCCGGGTCAACGCGGCCGACCCGGGATACACCGCGACCGATTTCAACGGTCATACCGGCTACCGGACGGTCGAGCAGGCTGCGGCCGGGATCGTCTGGCTCGCCGAGACCGACAAGGCCGGTCCGACAGGCTGCTTCTTCTTCGAACAGGAGGTCGTGCCCTGGTAGCGGTCACGATGCACCCGCTCGACGCTTCAGGTACGGTCTCGACGGACCGGATTTCGACGCGCGGGGCTCGACGTGACGCATCCCTCCGTCGACGCAGCGTTCGGCGACCGCGATGAAGCTGGCTTCGTCGCTCAGGCGGCCAGGGAACGCTACTTTTCTATGACGTTGCGGCGGGTGGCGATCGATATTGCCACCCGCTTAGAGATCGCCGACAGTTTTCCGGTCAGAGGCTCGGGTGAAGTCCGCGTACCGGGCTCACGCTCTCCAGCACCGAGGCGGCATGCAGGATCGTGGTCTCCGCCTGCCAGCTGCCCACCAACTGCACGTTGATGGGCAAGCCCTCGCGGCTCGTCCCAAAGCGTATCGACAGGCCCGGCAGGCCGGTCACGTTCAGCGGAACGGTCGCGCCCTGAAGATAGGTCAGGTCGACGGTCTCACCGTTGACGACGAGTTCGCTGATGCCGTGTTTGTGCGCCGGGACGGGCAGCACCGGGGTCAAGAGGACGTCGTGGTCCCGGAAGTAGGCGGCATAGCCATCCCGGAGCCGCTCCGCCGCCTGCTCCGCCGCGATGTAATCCTCCATCGACGTGTCGGGTAGTGACAGCATGGTCTTGGCCATCTTGTACATCTGGTCCTCGTGCCCGGCGGTCGCTTTCCGGAAGGCCGGCTTCATCTCCATGACGTGGAGCTTGTTGAACACGTCGAGGGCGAAGTCGCGCTCCAGTGCCGGGATGCGCACCGCCTCCACGTGATGCCCCTCGCCCTTGAGCGCCTCCGCCGCCGCCCGGACGGTCGCCGCGACCTCGGTGTCGATGGGACCGAAGCCCGGCCCGACCATCCAGCCGATGCGGAGCTTTCGCTCCGGCGCGCCGCCGATGCCGGCGTCCGAGCCGGCCGCGCTCGTGGCGAATGCGTCCAGGCCATCGGGCCCGGCGAGTTGCGAGAAGGCGAGGGCGAGATCGCGGATCGAGCGCGCCATCGGACCCACATGCCAGAAGCGGCGGGGGGCCCGCGGCCAGATGCCGGTCATCGGCACGCGTCCGTGGGTGGCCTTCAGCGAGACGATGCCGGTCTGGGCGGCCGGGCCGCGCACCGAGATGGCGAGGTCGGTGCCGAGGCCTAGGGGCGACATGCCCGCCGCGATGGCTGCCGACTCGCCGCCGCTCGACCCACCCGGAGTGCGCTCAAGGTTCCATGGGTTGTTCGAGCGGCCGGAGAGCAGGTTGTCGCTCTCGATCCAATAGGAGAACTCGGGAAGGTTGGTCTTGGCGAGCAGGATGCCGCCGGCCTTCTTCATGCGAGCCACGCTGGTCGCGTCGGCGTCGGGTGTGCGACCCTTGAAGATAGGCGAACCGCGCTGTGTCATCACGCCAGCGGTGTCGATGGAATCCTTCACGGTGAATGGCACGCCGTGCAGGAGCCCGAGTTCCCTGCCCGCCATGACGGCCGCCTCGGCTTCCTTCGCCGCTGCCAACGCGCCTTCAGCGACCGTGACGATGGCGTTGACCTTGGGGTCGACCGCCGCGATGCGGTCGAGGTGCGCCTGCACGACCTCGACCGGCGAGACCTGCCGGGTACGGATTAATTCGGCGAGCCGGGTCGCGTCCGAGAAAATGATGTCGGTGGTCATGGGCTGGGATCCTTCGAGGTCGCCGATGCGGGCGGATCGCCCTGGCTCGGCCGTGCGACGAGCATGGGTGGCGGGCGGGCGCCCCCGGGGGCGCCCGCGTCCTCAGCGGTTCGCGGGGTGGGCGACGAGACGCTCGGCGGCGGGTCCGGAGGAGGCCGGGTTCTGGCCGGTGATGAGCAGGCCGTCCGTCACGACGAAGGGTCCCCAGTCGGCTCCCTTGGCGTAGAGGCCGCCGTTCCGCTTGAGCTCGTCCTCGACCAGGAACGGAACCACCTGGGTGAGGCCAACGGCCTCCTCTTCGGTGTTCGTGAAGCCGGTGACGTTCCGGCCTTCGACGAGGGACTTCCCGCCGGCCGCCTTGGCATGGCGCAGGACGCCGGGGGCGTGACAGACCAGGGCGAGGGGCTTGCCGGCGGCGAGCGTCGTCTCGATCAGCCTGATCGAGGCCGGGTCCTCGGCGAGGTCCCAGAGGGGCCCGTGACCGCCGGGATAGAACACGGCATCGAAGCCCTCGTGGCCAACGGCATCGAGCCGGCCCGTCTCGGCCAGCACCGCCATGGCCGCCGCGTCGGTTTCGAAGCGACGCGTCGTGTCGGTCTGGAAGCTCGGCTCGGCGCTCTTCGGATCGAGCGGCGGGCGGCCGCCCTCGGGTGACACCAGGACCACCTCCGCACCGGCATCCTTGAACACGTAGTAGGGGGCCGCGAGCTCTTCCAGCCAGAAGCCGGTCTTCCGGCCGGTGTCGCCGAGGCGGTCGTGCGAGGTCAGCACCATCAGGATCTTCATCGTCGTTCTCCGGGTCGTTTGCTGGGGTTGAGAAGAAATCTTCGCGTATCGGGCAGTTCGCTGGGTCCGCGGGGCCCCGTCCCGGGGAAGGTGGTCGACTCTAACCTAAATAGACCGGTCGTCTTGTATATTGGCGTGACGAAGAGATTGTTCAGGGCAAAGTTGGAACGCGATGTATCAGGGTGACCCGAGGCCGAGGATGCGCCGGGTCGTCCCTATGGCGGCCTCGAACGGTGCGTCGGTCCGGACGATCTTGGCCATCAGGCTCGCACCGAGCCAGACATGGTACAGGTCCTCGGCGGTCGTATGCGGCTCACTCTTGATCGTGAGCGAGTCCTCCGCCACGCCCGCCGCGATGGACCGCGACAGCCGTTCAATGATCGCGGTGGTGCCGCCCTTGAGGGCGAGGCGCATCGGTTCGGACAGGTCCGAGACCTCCGCCGCAAGCTTCACCGCGAGGCACTTGCGCTGGTAGTCGATACTGCCCTGCGTGGCCTGCCATTTGCGCCAGTAGTTCATCAGGCGCTCGGCATGCCTCAGTCCCGGCTCCGCAAGCGTCTTGTCGAGGTCGGCGAGATAGGTTTCGAAGTAGTCCGCCAGGAGGGCCTCGCCGAAAGCCTCCTTGGAGCCGAAGTAGTGGTAGAACGACCCCTTCGGCACGCCGGCCGACGTCAGGATCTCGTTGAGCCCAACCCCGGAGAACCCCTTCGCGCCGACGAGGCCGTAGGCGGTGTCGAGGATCCCCTGGCGGGTGTCGGTATGTGCGGTGACGCGTGCCATGACGTTGAGATAGATTTAATTAGACCGGTCGTCTAGGGGCGGATTGCGTTTTTTTCCTCGGAGGGATCACGGGGATACGCCAGGCATATTCGCGGCCTGCAGACGTCACCGCGGCACGTGTCATCGCTGGTGTCCGTTTTAAAGAAGCGTGCGCGTCGCCGGCTTCGACCAAATCGGGTCGGACGCAGCAGGGCTGTATATTAAGCTTGGCAGCTGCGTGGCACACATCCCGAATGTCCAATTGGTGATGCGCAGGCTACGTTCGCAGCACCCCTTCTCTCTGCCGGCAACGGCCGGTTGGGAGATGAGAGATGGGACATTCAGAGCACGACCCCGCCTTCGAGACCCGCCGACCATGGAACGCAGGACGGAAGCTCGGCGCCAAACGCGCGCTCAAACCACAACAGGTTTGGGCCATCCGTTTCTGGCTCGACGGAGAGCGGCGTGTACGCGACCGGGCCATGTTCGACCTCGCTATCGACAGCGAGTTGCGCGGTTGTGGCATCGTCAAATTGAAGATCGGTGAGCTCGTCAGCGGCGGGCACGTACGGGCGCGCGTCATTGTCCTTCAGCGAAAGACTGGGTCACTCGTGCAATTCGAACTGCTCGAACCAGCACGTACCAGCACGTACCAGCATTCTGACTTGGCTGAGGTGCCGAGGGGCCGGGCTTGACGATTACGCCTTTCCCAGCCGGATCGACCACGAGGCGCACATAAGCACCCGGCAGTACGCCCGCCTGGTAGATGAATGGGTGACGGGCATAGGACTACGGTGCGAGGACTACGGCACACATTCTCTACGCCGAACAAAGGCGGCATTGATCTACAAGCGAACCGGCAACTTATGGGCTGTGCAGATTCTGCTCGGTCATACGAAGATCGAGAGCACGGTACGCTACCTCGGCGTGGACGTTGAAGACGCGCTCGCTCTGGCAGAAGCGACCGAAATCTGAAAGCCGGCCTCCTCGGCGGCAACGTTGAGGGGCCATTCAGACTTTACAACCGCAGCGCGTCCAATGTCGTCGAACTGGCATTTGACTGTCTTGGATATAGACGTTCTTGAACTGACCCAGCCTTTCTGCATCGGGTGGATTTTTGCCGGTCTGCTTTCGGGCGTGATGGTGGGAGAAGCGGACACCTAGGTGTGCTTTCCACGAACACCCAGGGGCTCTCACAATTCGTTCTCAGGGCAGGCTGACCAAAGAACCATTGATTAGGAACAAGCGTCCCGTAGGACGCCCGTTTGTTGCTCAGCCAATCGGTGACTTCAGTTCGCCCGGGCAACCTCGACGAGGTTGTCCGAGAACGACGGGGCGTGGCCCATGTCGGTGAAGGCCCCCGACGAGATACTGTTGACCGTGCCCTCGTTGAGCTGACGCCAGTAGCCGAGCGTCGCGACCACGATGCCGGCCTTCACGTCCTCGGTGATGCGGGCCACCCCCTTGAAGGCCCCCCGGTCGTTGGCAACCTGAACCTTGTCGCCGTCCCTGATACCGCGGGTGTCGGCGTCGGCTTGGTTGATCATCACGAACTGCTCTCCTTGGCCCTTCTGCTTGTCCTCCATGTTGGCGTAGCAGGAGTTCAGGAAGTAGTGGCTCTTCGGCGAGACGATGTTGAGCGGGAAGCGCTTGGCCAGCTCAGGATCGTTGGTGTGGGATTCCCGCGGGCCGAGATAGTCGGGCAGCGGATCGAGCGCCTCGCCGGGCTGGAAGCCTTCGTACATCTGCCGGAACGGCGGCGCGACGAAGTTCGTGGCGCCCTCGACCATGAACATGCACTTGCCGGTCGGTGTCGGGAAATTGCCCTCCCGATGCGGAGCCCGGTCGTCGGGCGTGCCGACTTTCAAGCGGGCAAAGCCATGCTCACGCATGTACTGGAGGTCGATGCCCTCGCAGGCCGGGGCGTTCCAGTCGACGTAGTGCTCCAGGCACTCCGTGTCGGTCCACTTGAAGTTCTCTTCCTCGAAGCCGAGCCGGGCGGCGAGCTGGCGGAAGATCTCGTTGTTCGGGATCGCCTCGCCGGGCGCCTCCGCGCACTTGGTGTTGTAGGTGAGATAAAGGTGGCCCCACGACAGGATCATGTCCTCCATCTCCGCGCCCATCGTGGCGGGAAGCACGATGTCGGCGTAGGATGCCGTGTCGGAGATGAAGTGCTCGGCAGAGACCATGAACAGGTCCTCGCGCATCAACCCGGCGACGATCTTGTCGGTCTCGGGCGCCTGCGTGACCGGGTTCGAGTTCCAGCACATCATCGACATGATCGGCGGGTCGAGCTTCAGCTCGCCGGTCAGCGCCCGCCCGATCTGCAGGTTGCTGATGACGCGGGTCCCCTCCGGGATCAGGTCGGGTCGGCACATCACGTCGAACTTGTAAGGATGCTCCCAGACCCCGAACTGCGTGACGCCGCCGCCGACATGGCGCCAGGCGCCGGTCAGCGCCGGGATGGACGACACCGCCCGGATGGTCTGTCCGCCGCCATAGTGCCGCTCCAGCGCCACGCCCATGCGGATGCCCACCGGCTGCTCGGTCGCCATCTCGCGGGCGAGCTTGCGGATGTCCGCGACCGGGACGCCGGTGATCTCGGCGGCCCATTCCGGCGTGCGGGTGCTCGCCCGCTCCTTTAGCTCCTCGAAGCCGACCGTGTAGTTGTCGACGTAGTCCTGGTCGACGAGGCCTTGTTCGATGATCGAGTTGATCAGCGCCATGGCGAGCGCGCCGTCCGTGCCGGGCTTCGGCGCGATGTGCCAGTCGGCCGCCTTGGCGGTGCGCGAGGCGTAGGTGTCGATGACGACGACCTTGGCGCCTTGTCTCTGGGCGTCCTTCACGATGGCCCAGTGGTGCAGGTTCGTGCTGACCGAGTTGCAGGCCCAGATCACGATGTACTTCGAGTGGATGTAGCTGTCCGGATCGAGGCCCGCCGTTGGGCCGACGGTGAGCAGCCAGGCCGTGCAGGAGCCCTCGCCGCAAAAGGTGCGCTCGGTCACGGTGGCGCCCATGCGGTTGAAGAACGCGTCGCCGCCGTTCAGCCCGTGCACGAGGCCCTGGTTGCCGAGGTAGCTGTAGGGCGCGATCGCCTCGGGGCCATACTGGTCGATGATCGCCTTCCAGCGCGTGACGATGGTGTCCAGCGCCTCGTCCCAGGTGATGCGCTCGAACTGCTTGGAGCCTTTCGGCCCGACCCGCTTCATCGGGTAGAGTAGCCGATCGGGATGGTAATGGCGCTTCTCGTAATCCTTCAGCTTCACGCAGAGGCCGCCGCGGGTCATCGGATGATCCGGGTTGCCGCGGACGCCGAGCAGCTCCCCGTCCTTGACCTCGAAGATCATTGAGCAGGTGTCCGGGCAGTCGTGCGGGCAGCCGCCGAAGAAAGTCTCGGTGATGCTCTCGGCCTCGGCGACGAGCAGGGAATCGGGCTTGACGATCTCGTTCATGTTTCCTCCACGGCCGAGCGTCTCGCTTTATTGTTCTAGCGAGCCGGCCCGGCCAGCAGGAAGGATGCACTTAAGTGCGAACAATTCCAAGTTTCGGTCTCACATAGGCGCGAAGCCGGCGTGGGTTCGTGGGGCTAACATATTTGCAGCGCCGTCACGGACGACAGGGAACGCTCCGCGGATGGCAACGCTCAAAGGAATTCGAACCGACGTCCGCTTCGTGGTGGCCGGGAATCGTCTTGAAGCGGCGAGGTTGAGTCGGGTGCGGAACGTCGGCTTACGGGTAGGCGGCCAGCTTTCGCTGTTGGGGCCGAGTGGAAGCCATTCGTGGCGCCTTCGAAAATAGTGCCGTTGTCGTATTTTTATACCTTAGCGTTCGGTTTACAGATGGGGACATGGACCGACTCGACGCCATGTCCGTGCTGCTCGCCGTCATTGAGGAGGGCAGCCTGTCCGGCGGCGCGCGCAGGCTGCGCCTTCCCCTTACCACGGTGAGTCGCAAGGTCTCCGATCTCGAACGCCACCTGGGAACTTGCCTCCTGAACCGGACGAGCCGCCGGATCGATCTGACGCCAAGCGGACAAGCCTACGTCACGGCTTGCAAACGCATTCTCGAACAGGTGCAGGAGGCCGAGCGGGCGGCTGCGGGCGAGTACACGACACCGCGCGGTGAACTCTTCGTCACCGCCCCAATCGTCTTCGGCCGTCGGCACGTCGTTCCGGTGGCCGCGGAGTTCCTGACCGCGCATCCCGAGATCAACGTTCGGCTGCTCCTCATCGATCGCCAGATGAATCTCGTCGACGATCACGTGGACATCGCTCTGCGGATCGGCCCTCTGGCCGACAGCGCACTCCTGGCCACGCGCCTCGGCTCGGTCCGCCGTGTCGTTTGCGCGAGCCCGGCCTACCTCGCGCGCCGTGGCGTGCCGAGCGCGCCCGAGGAACTGAGCACCTACGAAGCCGTGACGTTCCAGGGCTTTCCCGCCGCCCCGGAATGGCGCTTCCAGCAGGGCGCCAAGACGATCACCGTTCCGGTCCGCGCCCGGTTGACCGTCAATACCGCGGAAGCCGCCGTCGACGCGGCGCTGGCCGGTCTCGGCGTCACCCGCGTGCTTTCGTATCAGGTCGCCTCGGAGATCCGATCAGGCGCGCTCAAGCTCATCCTGGAAAGCTACGAGCCCGAGCCGTTGCCGGTCAGCTTCGTCCATCCGGAACAGGGGCTCATGCCGCTCAAGGTGCGGGCCTTCCTCGATTGGAGCGTTCCGAAGCTTCGAGCCCGCATGGCTGCCCTCTGACGACTGTCGCAGCCTTCCATTTTTCGGAAGTGAAACTCCCGAACGCATAGGCTTATACCAAAATGCGGATGAGCCTAAATTTCTCCTCGCAAGCCGGAACGCGTCACGCACCGGCCCTCTTCGAGGAGAATAACGATGACCGATCTGATCGTCCCGGCCCTTCTGTCGGCATCCGCCCTCGCCATACAGGTCGCGGCGTGGAGGAGATTGGCCCACCCGGCCATCCCCGTGATCCATCATCGCACGGTTACGATCGACGGCGTCGACGTCTTTTACCGGGAAGCCGGTTCGGCCGATGCGCCGGTCGTCATCCTGCTCCACGGCTTTCCGACCTCGTCGCACATGTTCCGCAACCTGATCCCGCTCCTTGCCGACCGTTATCGCGTCATTGCGCCGGACTATCCGGGTTTCGGCGAGAGCGACGCTCCGGACCACAAGACCTTCGCCTACACCTTCGCGCATTTTGCCGACATCGTGGACGAACTGCTCGGCCGCCTTGGGGCGACGCGCTATGCCCTCTACGTGATGGATTACGGGGCGCCCGTCGGCTATCGCCTCGCCCTGAAACATCCGGAGCGCGTCACTGCCCTCGTGGTTCAGAACGGCAACGCCTACGAGGAGGGGTTGCTGGCGTTCTGGGACCCGATCAAGGCCTACTGGGCCGACGATTCCAAAGCGAACCGCGAGGCCCTGTCGGTCCTCGTCGCTCCGGGCACGACGAGGTTCCAGTATGTCGACGGCGTCGCCGACGTCTCGCGCATCGATCCCGATAACTGGCGCCACGATCAGGCGCTTCTCGATCGTCCCGGCAACAAGGATATCCAGCTCGACCTGTTCCGCGATTACGGCACGAACGTTCCGCTCTATCCCGCATTCCAGGCGTTCTTCCGTGCGCATCAGCCGCCGACGCTGATCGTCTGGGGCCGGAACGACACGATCTTCCCGGCCGAGGGTGCGCATCCCTACCTTCGCGACCTGCCGGACGCCGAAATGCACCTGCTCGACACGGGACACTTCGCACTCGAAGACAAGCTAGACGTCATCGCGCCGCTGATGCGCGACTTCCTTGACCGCAGCCTGTCGTCCCACTGAACCACCCATGGCCAGAGCGGCTGCCGACCGGGCCTGAACGGGCTCGGCCACGGCGCCGATTTGGCCCACGTCGCAGGAGGTCCGCGATGAGACACCGCTTCTTCGATCTCGCCTTCACTCCATCCGTCCAGGCGGAGCAGGCCCGCAT
Source organism: Methylobacterium sp. Leaf100 (assembly GCF_001422845.1). Taxonomy (NCBI): domain Bacteria; kingdom Pseudomonadati; phylum Pseudomonadota; class Alphaproteobacteria; order Hyphomicrobiales; family Methylobacteriaceae; genus Methylobacterium; species Methylobacterium sp. Leaf100. The sequence goes on from NZ_LMMW01000026.1 coordinate 15,631, forward strand.
GGGCTCGCGCGAGGCCTATGCTGATGCCGGCGCCGCGATGGTGCCGGACGATTCGCTCACCGCACGCGAGGGCGCTTTCATCGCCGCGCGCGACAGCTTCTATCTCGCCAGCGTCTCCGAGACCGGCTGGCCCTACGTCCAGCACCGCGGCGGGCCGATCGGATTCGTGATGCGCATCGACGACCGGACGCTGGGCTGGGCCGAGTTCGCGGGCAATCGCCAGTACGTCTCGGTGGGCAATGCCGCCACGAACGACCGGGTGGCGATGATCTTCATGGATTACCCGAACCGGCGGCGTCTCAAGGTGCTCGGCCGCCTGCGCCTCGTCGACGGCAGCGAGCGCCCGGACCTCGCCGCTCGCTTGTCCGCGCCCGGCTACCGGGCGCGGGTGGAACGCTTCGCCCTCGTGACGGTCGAGGCGTTCGACTGGAACTGCCCGCAACACATCACCCCGCGCTTCAGCGAAGCGGAAATCGCGACGGCCGTTGCTCCGCTCCATGTGAGGATCGCGGACCTCGAAGCGCAGATCGCGAGAACGCCCGCCGCTGCCGATTGATCGTCGACCTCCCCAGTCCGGAGCCATCCCATGTCCAATGCTTCCTCGAAGCCGACGCCGATCGGTCTGCCGACGATCCCACGCATAGGCTGGCGGCGGTTCGATTACCTGCCGGTCGGCCTCTTCGCCTCGGTGATGGGGCTGACCGGTCTCAGCTTCGCCTGGCGCCTCGCGGAAGCCCGCTACGGCGCACCGGCCGTGCTGGCCGATGCCATCGGCTGGGCGGCGGTGGCGGCCTTCGTCGCCATGACCCTCGGCTACGCGGTGAAGCTCGTCACCGCGCCGGACGCGGTCCTGGCCGAGTTCCGGCATCCGATCGCCGGCAATCTGTTCGGGACCCTGCTGATCAGCCTGCTTCTTTTGCCGATCGTGCTCGCACCCATCCATCTCCGTCTCGCTCAAGGGATGTGGATCCTGGGCGCTGTCGGCATGCTGGTCTTCGCATGGGCGATCGTGACCCGCTGGCTGAGCGAACGCCAGGTCGCCGCCCATGCGACACCGGCCTGGATCGTCCCGGCGGTCGGCCTTCTCGACCTGCCGCTGGCCCTGCCCTCGCTCGGCTTGCCGCATACACACGGTGTCATGGTGCTCGGCCTCTCGGTCGGCCTTTTCTTCGCGGTTCCGCTGTTCACCATGATCGTGTCACGGCTTCTGTTCGATGCCCCGCTGCCGTCCGCCCTGCAGCCGACTCTGCTCATCCTCGTGGCGCCGTTCGCGGTCGGCTTCTCGACCTATGTGACGACGACGGGTACGGTCGATCTGTTCGCGGAGGCGCTCTACGCGCTCATGCTGTTCATGCTAGCGGTCCTTATGCCGCGCCTCAGACATCTGCCGCGCTCCTGTCCGTTCCGCGTGTCCTGGTGGGCGGTCAGCTTCCCGCTCGCAGCTTCTGCCACTACGGCCCTGAGATTCGCGGCAGCCGAGCCCGGACTGGCGACGGACGCCGTCGCCGTGATGCTGCTAGCAGGCTCGTCGATCGTCATCCTGGGGCTCCTCGCGCGCACTCTGCTCGGCCTAGCAAAAGGCGAGTTGCGCACGCTCAGCTCGTGAATGGACCGCCACTGCCTTCAGAGATCATGGACGATCCGCTACAACAGAACGTCAGCGAGTCGAACGACCGCTTTCAGGCTCCTCACGAATCCTCTGCAATGGCGAAGTTGGGTCGGGGGCGGAACGTCCGCTTCAGGGCGAAGGGTCATGGCCTGCCCCCATTCAGTGGCCCAGGTTTGAAGTTAGTGCATCGTCGGTCGTGTGACGATGGCAGGGCGAGCGGACGGCACTGATCCGCTCGGTT
>NZ_LMMW01000027.1:0-31175 GCF_001422845.1 Methylobacterium sp. Leaf100
ATGAACAGGCTTCTACGGCCCCACAGCCCAACCGTCAACGGCCAAATGACCGAACGATGCGATTTTCGCGACAGATCAACGACACCCCAGCCAAAGGCCCTCTGACGCCTCTCAATGGGCATTTAGAACGGTCAGGGTGCGGCGCCGCCCGCGCAATTCATCCAACAAACTCGCGGTCACGGAAACGCAAAACGGGGGCGCCACGGCTTGAACCGTAGCGCCCCCCACCTGCCGTTCGAATCCTCATCCAGGCTGGACGAACTTCGATTGCTCGATCAGCAATCGTTGCCTTGCTGAGCCGCAGTGGGCTTGCCCTCGGCCTGCTTGGCGACATCGCTCGGTGACGTGGCCGTGTTCGAACCGGCGTTGTTCATCGCCCCAACCGTTCCGGGGGACTCGGCCTTTGCGCCCGGGCTGACGTTGCCGGTGCTGGCGCCATCGACCTTCGAGCTTTTCTCAGAGGCGGCGGATTTGCCGGCCGTGCCAGTGGCGCACGGCGCCGCGAAGACCGTGGTGGACGACAGCATCAGGAGAGCGGCAGCGCCAGCGAGCTTGGTCGAACGTAGCATGTTTTCCTCCGAAACGTTTCTTGTGAAGCTTAAACGTCGTGCTGTGTGACTGGTTCCTGAGGAAATTCTGAGAACAAGTGGTTTCTCGTATTGCACTGCAGTATCCGCCAGTCATTGGAGGATGGCTCGATCGCAGGGGATACGGAGAAGGGCCGTTTTCGGTGGCGGAACCTGCCGCATATTCCCTTTTACCCAAATTCGAATTTTTGACTGGGACGTTCGCCATTGGCGTCCGCCATCGTACGTCCGTCCGCAGAAGCACCTTGGATCAGTTCCCTTGCGGACGGGAGTCCAGCGTGTCCGCCTACCGGGGCTGATCCGAAGTCAGGGATCGTTCAGACAAACTATGGATAAGGCTCACCTACTCGGATTCCAGCGGACCGGATCGCCAACGTGACTGCAGCGACCTCCAAGCACTCGTTTGACATTTTGATCGGACCCGCGACCGGTCTCGATCCCATTCGCCGGCAACTTGGCGCTACTCAGCCGAAAAGCTCCGTGCTCGGCCGAACCTTAGCAAAACCCGCGCTTCACGCCGGGTTCGCACCTTCTGCGAGCCGGGATTTCGCGAACCCCGTCAAGATCGCGATCATCGCGCATCTCAAGTACCCCATCGCCCAGCCCTTCTCGGGCGGCTTGGAGATGCATACGCATTTCCTCGCAAGTGCCTTGCGGGCGCGCGGCCACCACGTGACGCTCTTTGCCTCCGAGGGCTCGCAGGCGGATCTCGGCCTCGTGGCTGTCTGTGCGCCAACGGGCAGCGCCTTCGACGAAGCGTCCTCCGCTCGAATCGACCTCCTCGAGGCTCACGCCTACGACCGCATCATGGATGCGGTCGCAAAAGGCGGCTTCGATATCGTCCACAACAACAGTCTGCATCCCCTGCCGTTGCTGCGTGCCCGCGAGGTCGCGGCGCCCATGGTCACGGCGCTGCACACGCCGCCCTTCGAGCCCTTCGTGCAGGGCGTGGTCGCGCGCGCGCATGACATGACGTTCGCCGCCGTTTCCAAATCCCTGGCCGAGGAGTGGTGCACTGTGCTTCCGCGCCCGCTCGTGATCGGCAACGGTATCGATCTCGAAGCCTTCGCGTTCAATGCCCAGCCGGCGGGCCTGCCGCACGCCATCTGGACCGGACGCATCGTGCCCGAGAAGGGGCCGCATCTCGCCATCGATGCCGCGCGTGCGGCCGGCCTGCCTCTCGTCTTCGCGGGGCCGCAGAGTGATCCGGTTTACTGGGACAGCATGATCGCTCCGCGCCTCGGAGCGGACGTGACTTATCTCGGACACCTTTCGCATGCCGACCTCGCCCGGCGGGTCGGCGAGGCCCACGTCACCCTGTGCAGCCCCCGCTGGGAGGAGCCGTTCGGCCTCGTGGTGGCGGAATCGATAGCATGCGGCACGCCCGTGGCGGCCTTCGGGCGCGGTGCGATTCCGGATATCCTCGACGCGTCCTGCGGCGTGCTGGCACGTGCCGACGACGTCGCCGACCTCGGCCGGGCGGTCTCCGAGGCTGTCGGGCTCGAACGTCTTGCGTGCCGACGCCGGGCCGAGCACCTCTTCGATGCCAACGTGATGACGGATCGCTACGAGACGCTCTACCGTGCGGAGATGCGTCACGCCGCGCCGACCGTCCTGCACGCCCGCGCGCTCGGCGAGGCTTGAGCCGGTGATGCGCGATCACGGGGCCCTCGCGCGGGCCGTCGTTTGCGTGCCTGCTCGCAACGAGGCCGGCACACTGCCTCGGCTGATCCGGTCCCTCGACGCCCAGGCCGGGGCCGGTCCCGACGCGCCGTTGCGGGTCGTGGTTCTCGCCAACAACTGCACCGACGACACCGTACCGATTCTATCGGCCATCGCACGCGAGGGTAGCTGCGCGAAGCTGCGGTTGCGGGTCGTCGAGGCACGGATCGCGCCCCCCGACGCGCATGTCGGCACCGCCCGGCGCATGGCGTTGGAAGCCGGTGTCGTCTGGCTGCGCGAGGAAGGTGTCGAAGACGGCGTTCTCCTAAGCACCGATGCGGATGCGGTGGCCCCGACCGACTGGGCGCTCGCCAACCTGCGGGCCCTGGACGGCGCCGACCTCGTCGGTGGTCGCCTGGTGATCGATCCGGAAATCGAACGACCCGATGCGGCCCTGAGCGATCTCCATGCCCGGATCGAGCGCTACTGGAGCGGGGTGCGGGCCCTGGAGGACATCCTCGATCCGCCGTCGCACGACCCCGCGCCGCGCCACGGCGACCATGTCGCGGCGAGCCTCGCCCTGCGCGTCGATCTGTACGAATCCGTCGGCGGGCTACCGGCCATCGCCTGCGGTGAAGACAACGCGCTCGTCAGCCGCGTCCGCCGCGTCGGGGGGAGGGTCCGCCACTGCCCAGCCGTGTCGATCGGGGTGTCCGATCGTGCCACCGGGCGCGTCGAGGGCGGCATGGCGACGGAAATGCTCCGTCGTGCCCGGATCGCCGAAGGCCAGGGGAGCTACCGGTTGCCGCCCGCCGCCCATTGGCGCGCGCTCATCGAGCGCCGCCGCGACTGGCGCCTCGCCTGGGAGACCGGCCCCGACTGGCCCGCTGCCCTGCGCCGGCTCGGCATCGCGGAAGGCACCATCGACGCGATGGCCGCCGAGATCGCGGCCGAACCGTGCTCCAACGCCATCGCGTTCGTCGAGCGACTCGCTGCGCGGATCGGCGAGCCCGGGCCGGAGCCTGAGGCGCAGCCGCTCGACGACGTTCTCTCCGACCTCGAAACGCTTCGGCGAGAACTTGGTGCGCAACGGGCCGACGGAGCGGCGATGGCGCCGGCCGCATGAATCGGCGGCCCATCGGCTATTACGTCCACCACCAGGGCGCGGGGCACGCAACGCGGGCGCGCCTCATCGCGCGGACCCTCGCCCGGCCCTGTACCCTGATTGGGACGTTCGACGGGGCCGACCCCGGGGTCGACTCGTTCATCGATCTGCCCGACGATCGCATCGCCGCTGGCTTCGACGGTCGCGACAATGCGGCGACCCGGCCCATGGCCCTGCATTACGCGCCGTTGGGCGTCGATGGACTCCGCGACCGCATGGCCCAGATTGCCGCTTGGGTCGCGTCGGCCGATCCTGTTCTGATGATCGTCGACGTCTCTGCGGAAGTGGCCTTGTTCTCCAGACTTCTCTCGGTGCCGACCCTGGTAGTGCGGCTGCCCGGCGACCGCACGGACCCGCCCCATCTCGAGGCGTTTCGCAGTGCCGAACGCCTGCTCGCGTTCTTTCCTCGCGCGCTCGACGGTGCAGCGAACCCCGAATGGGTCCGATCCAAGACCGCGTATGTCGGCTATTTGAGCGCCGCTCCGAAAGCGGATCCCATCGGGGAAGACGGCTCGATCGTCGTCGTCTACGGGCGCGGTGGAGCGGGTGGATCGTTCGCCGATCTCGCCGCCGCGGCCCGCGCGGTACCGGAGCGCCAGTGGCAGGTGGTCGGCCCGGTCACCGACGAGGGCGGTGAGTGCCCGGAGAACCTCCGTCTGCACGGATGGATCCCGGATATCGGACCGTACCTCGACAGCGCGGCCCTGGTCATCGGGACCGGTGGCGATGGCGTCGTCTCGGGTGTCGTGGCACGGGGCAAGCGCTTCGTCTGCATTCCCGAGCCTCGTGCGTTCGACGAGCAGGCCGCCACCGCGCGGGCGCTTCAGGCGCATGGGGCGGCGATTCATCGGGCGGACTGGCCGCCCCCCGGGGATTGGCCGGCCTTGGTTCGGGCTGGTCTGGCACTCGATCCGGCGCTCATGACGTCACTTGACCAGCCCGACGCCCTGACGCGGACCGCACGCCTGATCGGAGCTTTCGCCGACAGGCTTGATCCGCAGGCCAGCGCACCGAAGGCCGTCGGCCCAGGCGTGGCGCCGTACTCGAACGGACGGCGCGCGTGACAACCCCGCTCCAGCCCCGAACCGTCGCGCGGTGTCCCCTCGACGGGGTCGCGGCGGCGGCGGGAACCGTCGGCGAACTCTGCGCCGGTCCGGCCATTGGTATCCGATACCATGAGTTCGCCGCACCGTACGATCAGGTAGTGCAACCCCTGTGTTGGCTCGGACCTGGCGACCGCGCGACGTATGACCTCCACACCGCCTCGGTCCCCCCCGTCCGGCTGTACCGCATGGGGGGCGGCACGCACATCTTCGGCAAGGGACTCCTTGTCCGCGACGACGCGCTGATCGAACTCGACCGCTATGGGTTCCACGAACTCGGACGCTTCGACTATCCGTTCAACGCCGGGTTCCTCCAACTCGACGGAACGATGGCCCGCATCGCGCCGCCTGCGCGGGTGCGGGTCATCGACGAACCCTGCATCCTTCTCTCACAGGGCGGTGAAGCGGTTTGGGGACATTGGCTCCTGGACCTCTGGCCACGGCTGATCATGGCTCTTTCGGCGCCCATGCGGGTGCGGATCATCCTTGATGCCGATGTCGCGCCATGGGTCGCGGGGATGCTGCGAAACGCGGGGATCGGTCCCGATCGCGTCATCTGGCACGACAAGGGCCGCGAAACCCTCCTCGCAGACGACGTCTACGTGCCTGGCTTCCTGCGCTGGCGCAGCGCGGTCTCGCCCTGGGTCAACTTGGCTTGGAATCTGTTCCCCGCTGCGCCCGGAGCGGGACCTCAGCGCCTCTACGTCAGCCGGACCCGAACCGGTGAGGGGTCGTCGTTGAGCAACGCCGCCGAGATCGAAGCCATGGCCGTGCGGCGCGGCTACACGTTGGTCCACCCCGAATCCCTTCCCCTCGATCGACAGGTAGCCCTGTTCGCCGGAGCGACCCACGTCGTCGGCGAGGCCGGATCGGCTCTGCACAATACAGCGTTCAGCCCTGCCGGAACACGCGTCGGCGTGATGCTGTCGCCCACTGGCTTCATTCGCATTCTGCAAGCGGGTATCGGCCATGTCCGGGCGCAGCCGACGGGCTTCGCGTTCGGAGACCCTGCCGGCGACGCCCGTCGAATCACCATGCCGGGTGCCCTCGCAACCGAGCTGCTCGATGCCATGGATGCGGTTTCCTGAATCGACGCCCCGACGAAGAATTCCCATCGCCCATCGGCACCATCGCCACGCTCGCGGCGTTTGGTCGGACTTGGCCTTGACCGGTCTGGAGTTGCGGAGGCGCGGGCGTGGCGGGATCGGCTTGGATATGGGCTCTCAAGGGAGCCGGCTGGTTCCTCGTGGCTTCCACCTTCATCCCGTTCATCCGCAGCGACGCAGGGTTCATCCGGACCTTCGACTTCCCGCGCCTTCAGGTGGCGGTGGCCAGCGTCCCGATCCTCATCCTGCTCCTTATCTTTGCCCGTGACAGAACCGGGTTGGCCCTGTTCGCCGCCCTCCTCGCCTGCTTCGCCTACCAGGCCTACCGGATCTTCCCGTTCACGCCCCTGCACGCACCACAGGCCGTGGCCGCGACGGCGGCGACCTGCCGCCGCGACGCCGAGGTCTCGCTTCTGGTCGCCAACGTCCTGCAGGACAACACCGATCACCAGAGCCTGCTGCGCCTCGTGGACCGGCATGATCCCGACCTCCTGCTCGTCCTGGAGACCGATGCGCGCTGGCGTGACGCGCTCATGCCCCTCAGAGCGCGCTATCCGAGCGTCATCGAGCAGCCTCAGCCCAACACCTACGGGCTTTTGTTCTACGCCAAGCTCCCGCTCGAAAACCCGCAGGTGCGGTTCCTGCTCCAAGACGACGTGCCGTCGATCCGCACCGTCGTGGTCCTCCCGTCTGGCGAGCGCTTCACCCTGTTCGGCGTGCACCCGCGCCCGCCCCATCCGGGTCACAGCTCCGCTCCGCGGGACGCCGAGCTTGTCATGGTCGCCCGCGAGGTGCGGGATTTGGACGGGGCGGCAGTGGTGGCCGGCGACCTCAACGACGTCGCCTGGTCGCGTACCACCACCCTGTTCCAGAAGATCAGCGGCCTCCTCGATCCGCGGATCGGACGGGGCCTGTACCCGACCTTCAACGCCAAATGGCCCCTGCTGCGCTGGCCCCTCGACCACATCTTCTTCAGCGACGATTTCCTTCTCGGACGCCTGGAGCGGCTGCCGTATATCGGCTCGGACCATTTCCCGATCCTGATCTCCCTGTGCCGCACGGCGGTCGCGCCGAGGGTGCAGGACGCGCCCGAGGCGACCGCCTCGGACATGGAAGCAGGGCGCGAGGCCATCGAGGCCGTGAAGTAGGCCGCGGCGGCTTGATCTCCCCGACCACATCGGTGATGCCGAAGCCCGTCTCCCACCGATCCACGAGGACCACATGAACCTCGAAGCGTTCCTCGCCGCCGCCGGGCGCCTGCCCGTCGCCTCCCTCGGCACCATTCTGGGAGAGGCGGGCTCGCAGAAGGGATTGGTGGTGGTCGCTCCCCATCCCGACGACGAGAGCCTCGGATGCGGCGGACTCATCGCGGAGGCCTGCCGCCTCGGCCGCGCCGTGCGTCTCGTCGTCGTCACCGACGGGTGCGGGTCGCACACCCACTCCGCCATGTATCCGCCCGAGCGTCTCCGGACGCTGCGCGAGGACGAGACCCGCGCGGCCGTGGCCGAACTCGGCCTCGCCCCGGAATATGTGCGCTTCCTGCGCCTGCCCGACGCCCATGCCCCGAGTGCCGGTCCGGAGGCGGAAGCCGCCGCCGACGCCATCCTGGAGGAAGCCCGGCAGTGCGACGCCGGTGCGGTCTTCGTCACCTGGGGCCACGATCCCCATTGCGACCACAAGGCGTCCGCCGCCCTCGTCGCCCTGGCCCAGGGCCGGCGGCCGACCCTACCCGCCTATGCCTATCCGGTGTGGGGGTTCACCCTGCCGCCGGAGACCGAGGTGGGCGACCCCCCCGAGGGCTACCGCCTCGACATCGCCGCGCATCTCCCGGCGAAGGCCAGGGCGGTGGCCGCCCACCGCTCGCAGACCACCGACCTTATCGCCGACGATCCCACGGGGTTTCGCCTCGCGCCCGACATGCTGGCCAATTTCGCGGGACCGCACGAGATCTTTGTGCGAATGGGTCCGGTGGTCTCCGAGGCATCCCCATCGTGAGCGCCAGCGTCGTCACCTTGAACAAGGGCCGGGATGCCCATCTCGCCCGCCTCCTCGAAGGCCTGGCGCGCGGAACGCCGCCTGCCGAATGCGTGGTGGTGGAGATGGGGGCGGAGCCCCCTCCCCTGCCGAATTACGGGTTTCCCGTCCGCCGCATCGTCCTCGGCGCCGACGGGCTCCCCCTGGCGCGGGCCCGCAACGCCGGACGGCGGGTCGCGTCGGGCGATCATCTCGTCTACCTCGACGTCGATTGCATCCCGTCCCCGGATCTCGTCGAGAGCCTCGACGCCGATCTGGCCGAGGCCGATGGTTTGATCTGCTGTGAAGTCCGCTACCTCCCATTCGGGGCTGTCTCGGACGGCTGGACACCGGCCGGCCTGCATGCGGCCGGACAACCGCATCCGGTCCGGGTGTTTCCCGAGGCGGGGCGGGAACCGACGAACAATCCGGGCCTGTTCTGGTCCCTTGCCTTCGGTGTGCGTACGGCCACCTTCGACCGCCTCGGGGGATTCGACGAGGCCTTCGACGGCTACGGTGCGGAGGACACCGACCTCGCTTTCCGCGCCGCTGCCGCCGGGGTGCCGGTGCTGCTGACGGCGCGCGGCGAAGCCTACCACCAGCACCACCTCGCCTGCGACCCGCCCCTTCAGCACTTCGACAGCATCGTCCGCAACGCCCGTCGCTTCCATGCCCGCCACGGCCTTTGGCCCATGGACGGCTGGCTCGACGCCTTCGCCCGCCTCGGCCACGTTTCGGCGACCTGGCGCGACGATGACCTGACTGTCCTGCGCGCACCCTTTCACGCCGAGGTCGCGGCGGTACGGGTGGCGTCGGAGGATCCGTTCTGAAAGGCCTTCGAAGGTCCTGATGAACCGGGCCGACGTCGTTTCGCATCGGCGGCGCAGGACGGGGCGACGAACGTCATCCACCCACAAGCGTCGCCATTGTTCCGCTTCGCCGACCTGCTAGGGACGCTTTCTGCCGCGCCGTCGAACGCCGGCCGCCAGGAGACCCGTCGTGCCGTCTGCCGTTCCCAACACCGTCATCGCGATTCCAGTCCGCAACGAGGCCGAACGGATCGAGGCTTGCCTGCGGGCCATCGACGCTCAAACGGGACTCGCACCCGGCAGCCTCGCACTCGTGCTGTTCCTCAACAACTGCACGGACGGGACGGAGGCCATCGTCGAAGCCCTGCGGCCGAGCCTGTCGCTGCCGATGCGGGTCAGCCACGTCACGTATGCGCAAGCCCATGCCGGATGGGCCCGACGCGAAGCCATGAACGCCGCCGTCGATTGGATCGGGGCGGCATCCGGCGGCGCCATTCTGTCCACGGATGCCGACAGTCGAGTCCCGCCGGATTGGGTCCTGCGCAATCTCGCCGCATTACGGGCCGGAGCCGATGCGGTCGCGGGGCGGATCGAACTCGATGCCGACGAGGCCGCGTTGCTGCCGCCCTCCCTGCATGAACGCGGCCGCCTGGAGGATGCCTACAGCGCCGTCCTGACGGAGATCGAGGCGCGGATCGACCCCGATCCCCACGACCCTTGGCCATGCCACCGTACGACCATCGGGGCCACCCTGGCGGTGACCCGGGACGCCTACGTGGCCGTGGGCGGCATGCCCGCCATCGCGCTCGGCGAGGACGGTGCCTTCGTCGCCGCCCTGCTGCGGCAGGGCTACCACGTGCGGCATGCCCCCGAGGTGGTGGTGACCGTGTCCGGCCGCCTCGTCGGCCGGGCGCCCGGCGGCGTCGCCGACACCATTCGGGCCCGCTGCGAGAAGCCCGAGAGCCTGTGTGACGCCCGCCTCGAGGCGGTGCCGCGCGCGGTGTTCCGCTACCTGTGCCGACGGCACCTGCGGCGGCTGCACGGCGAGGGACGCCTTGAGGGGACGCGGGGTTGGGCGCGCTTCCTCAAGATTTCAGAGACGGATGCCGTCCGCATCGCCGCCCTGCCGCTTCCCGGCCTCGCCGTGGCCGAGGCCGAGCGGGTGAGTCCGCGCCTCGTCTACCGGCCGCTGGGGCCGTTCGAACTGGCGCACCACACTCGACTCGCCCGCCTTGCGCTGGTGCCGATCCGGGCGCTGACCCGGATCGCCAACCGCCGCGTCACCACCCCGCCGCCACGGCCCGTCGCGGTGGGGTTGGAGGCACCCTAGCGGCCCTTGAGGAACGCCTCGGCCGTACGCAGGCTCAGCGCCATGATGGTCAGGGCCGGGTTCGCCGCGAGCGAACTCGGAAAGGTCGACCCGTCGCTGATCCAGAGGTTCGGCACCTCGAAGCTGCGCCCGAACGGATCCACGACGGCCGTGTCGCCGTCCCGGCCCATGCGGCAGGTGCCGAGGGTGTGGGCCACCCGCTCCAGGACCCAGATGTCGCTGGCCCCGGCCGCTTCCCAGATCGCCTTCATGGTCCGGGTGGCGTGGGCGTTGAGACGGTGCTCGTTGGTGCCGTAACCGAAGCTGATCTGCGCCTTCGGCACCCCGAACGCGTCGACCTCACCCGACAAAGTGAGCACATTGGCATCGCACGGCAGGGTCTCGCCGTTGATCCCGATCCCCGCGAAGTGGTTGTAGCGGCCGAGGTAGTCGGTCAGGGCCCGACCCCAGAGACCGCGGCCCCGCGCCACGGAATTGCCGAAGGTCAGCGGCAGGACACCGAGGCTCTGCATGAGGTAGCCGCCCGCGAAATCGGCATCCGCTGGCCGCACCATGTCCTCGCTAATGAGGGAGGACGGATAGCCCCGGTTCATCCGGACCTCGCCGTCGAAGGTGCCCCAGACCTGGGTCGCGACGTGCCCCATGTAGTTGCGCCCGACCTGACCGCTGCCGTTGGCGAGGCCGAGATGCAGTAGGAGTCGGGGGCTCTCCACGGCACCGGCACACAGAAACACCGCGGCGCATCGTTGCCGATGGTCCGTTCCATCCTTGCGGTACGTCACGGCCGTGATGCGTCCCATCCCATCGTGCTCCGTTCCATGGACGCGGCACAGGGAACGGATCTCGGCACCGTGCGCAACGGCCAGGGGCAGGTAGGTCACGTCCATGCTGGTCTTGGCGCCGTTGCGGCAGCCCTGGTGGCAGAAGCCGCAATTGATACAGGCGTTTCGGGTCCCCCCGCCCTCCTGGGCGAAGTCCCTCGACACCACGGCCGCCGGCGCATCCGTGGCGCGAATGCCCAACCCCTCGCAGGCCCGAGCCATGATTCCGGCCGGACCATTGCGTGGAACCGGACCCAGCGGGTAGCGCCGCTCTGAATCCCACGGGTAGGCCTGCGGTCCCGAAACTCCGATGAAGCTCTCAACCCGCTCGTAGTACGGACGCAGATCCTCGTAGTCGAGCGGCCAGTCGACGCCCTCTCCGGTCTCCGTGAAGAGCTTCAGGTCACGCTGGTCCGCCCGGGGTGTAAACGCCCCCCAATGCAAGGTCGAGCCTCCGACCCCGGTACCGCTGTTGTTGGCCCCGAACGCCTCAGGCGTGGAGCCGCCGCTCAGTCGTTCGTCCGTCCAATAGATCTCGTCGGCCAGGGTTTCGTCGAAAGCGAACCGGGACGGATCGAAGTTCGGCCCCGCCTCCAGGGCGACCACCTTCAGGCCCGCCGCGGCCAGTCTGGCGAGGAGGGGGGCTCCGCCGGCGCCGGTCCCGATCACAACGGCATCGACAGCATCGTCGAGGGCGTAGCGGCGCATGGAATCGAGATTCATCGAGCCTCTCCCGCCTGGGCCACGGGTTCCCAGGATTCGCGGGCATCGATCCCGAATTCCACGAAACCGGGAAGACGCGCGGCGTCGTCTCCACCGGCGCCGATGCCGCCGAAACCCAGACGCGCCAGGGACGCGGGATGAGCGAGGTAGGTGCGCACCACGTCGCCACGCAGATCTTCGAACCACAGCTTCATTTGTGCGGCATCGAGCTCACCGCCGACGATCGGCAACTTCGCATCGGCAACGGCTGCCACCAGCGAATCCTGCACCGAACCCGGAAGGGCGAGGAAACCGACGGCATGAGCAGCGTAAGCCGCTGCATCGATGGTCCGTAGGGCGGCCGCGTATGCCTTCGGGTCAGCCGGCAATGCGGCGAAGCGCCAGCCGTCGCCCGAGCCCGACGCCAGACGTGCCTCGATGCGAGCACCGATATCCATGGCGGTCCGCCCGTCTTGCGGCAGCACACGATCGACGATCGCGCGCAGACTTGCGAGTTCGAGGGCATTCAGCACCTCTGGACGGTAGGCCGGATCGTCGGGCTCGGCCCGTGCTACGAGAGCTTTCCGGAGCCGGTTGTTGATGCGCGGCGACGCGATGAGGTCTGCGTAGGAGGCGGGCACAGGCACTGCGCCAGGCGAGGCCTCGACAGGACGGACCATCTCCTCGCGGATCAGATCCGCCACGGCATGCGGCCGTTCTAGGGGAAGCAGGTGCCCGGCCCCCTGAAGTACGACGTGCCGAGCGTCGGCGAGATGGGGAATCATCAGGCAGATCTGTGCGGCCGCTCCGAGATCGCTGTCCTCCGATCCGCTCAGGACCAGAGCAGGCGTTCGTAGAACACCGATGCAGGCACACCAGTCCTCGCGGCTCCCCGCTTCGAGCCAAGCCGTCCAAGCCCCGGGATCGGCACGCAGCACATCCGCCACCGCTTGTGCCCGGTCCGAGGCCTTCAACGGGGCGCCGACGTTCTGGTCGATGAAGTCGCCCGCCTCGGCCTGCCGCGTACGCTCATCCGCAGAAATCCAGGCGATCATCGCCTGCCGCTTCTCGTCGGACATCGGCTCGGGACTCGGCGGTGAGCCTGCCAGAAGTATGAGGCCGCTAAGGCCCGCCAGACGATCGTCTCCGTCCTCCGCCCGGCGCGCCAGGGCGAGAGCCACCTTGGCGCCCATGCTATGGCCGGCGATCCACCAGCGCGCCGGCAAGAACTTGGAGATCCGCCCGGCGATGTGGTCGGCCATGGCCTCCACGGATGTGCCGGAGACGCTAGAGGCGTCGCCGAAGCCTGGGAGGTCGAACGGGATGCACGTCGCGGCCTCGCCGAGGCTCGCGGTCATCTCTCCCCATTCGCGCGAGGAGCCGCCTAAGAAGTGTAGGCAGAAAAGGGTGGTCGGTGGATCGAGGGAGGCGTGCAACATCGCATCGACATCGCCTCTTACAGCGCCGCTTCAAGCGAGCGCACCCGCGACCCCTCGCTGCACCCCAGCGGTTTAATCCCGGCTCCTGGCGAGAAGTCTCCCTTCTGAGAGCGTGCGCGGCTGTCCGACGCGGAACGGAAATTCGAAGACCGGGGTCGTGTCTCGGCGAGCGAGTTGGCTTACCTTCTCGGCCATGACGAAGAACACTGCTCCGTTGCCCGATCCACGCCCGACCCACGAATATCCGGACGACGATCCCTACCTTTGGCTCGAGGAGGTGGATGGCGAGAACGCGTTGGCCTGGGTGGAGACCCGGAATGCCGAGACCCTGGCACTCTACGCCGACGCCTCCTTCGCCCGAGACCGCGACACGGCGCGGGATCTGATGGACCGCCCCGATCGTATCGCGATGGTGCGCCGGCGCGGTGAGCTGCTCTACAATTTCTGGAAGGACGCCGAGCATCCGCGTGGCCTGTGGCGCCGCGCGGACGAGAGCGGCTACCGCGCCGGTACCCCGGAATGGGATGTCGTCCTCGATCTCGACACCCTGGCGGCCAGCGAGGGCGAAGATTGGGTCTGGGCCGGTGCCGACCTTCTTCCCGTATCGCGCGACCGGGTGCTGTTGAAGCTCAGTCGGGGCGGTGGCGACGCGACGGTCCTGCGCGAATTCGACCTCATCGAGCGGTCCTTCGTCGCGGATGGGTTCATTCTCCCCGAAGCCAAGGGCGGTGCGACGTGGCTCGACCGAGACACGCTGCTGTTGTCGAGTGCCCTGGGCGACGGCATGGCGACCCGTGCGGGCTATCCCCGGACCGTCCGCCTGTGGGCGCGCGGCACGGACCCGCTTGCCGCGCGCATTCTTTTCGAGACCGCACCGGAGAACATGGGTGTGTGGGCCGACGTCGAGCGACCGCCGGCGGGCGAGCGCATCGTCATCGCCGAGCGTACCGGCTTCTTCGATGGTTTTCTCCACTTGGCCGACCGCGAAGGCGTCGAGATCCGCCTCGATGTTCCATCGGACGCCGAGATTCACCTGCATCATGATGGGCTCGCCGTGCAGCCCCGCACCGCCTGGAGCGTCGGCGGGCGGACCTATGGACCCGATACGGTCCTAGCCATCGCCCTGTCCGACTTTCTCGCCGGAGCGCACGACTTCACCGTGCTGTGGGAGCCGAGTGAACGGCGCGCCCTGCAGGATGTGTTCTGGTCCGGGGACCGCCTCGTCATCGGCGCACTCGATAACCTGAGCCCCCGCTTCAGCGTCTGCGAGCGAAGCGCCGCGGGTTGGACCGAAAGGCCCATACCCGGCGTGCCCGCCATCGGAACCGTCTCGGTGTGGCCCCTCGACGCCGATCCGGACGATGCGGACGGCGAACTGAGCGCCCTGATGCAGGACCCGGTGACGCCGCCGACCCTTCTGGCGATCCCACCTGCCCTGTCGACCCCGACCGTTCTACGCACGACGCCGGAGACCTTCGATGCCGCCGGCCTGCGGGTGACGCGGCACGAGGCGATCTCGGCCGACGGAACCCGAATCCCCTACGTCCAGACCGGACCGGTGGGCGAGACGGGGCATGCGCCCGTTCACATGACGGCCTACGGCGGCTTCAAGGTTTCGATTCTACCGACCTATCAGGCGGTTATGGGGAAGCTTTGGCTCGAGCCGGGCGGTACCTGCGTGAGCGCGAACATCCGCGGTGGCGGTGAATTCGGGACTGCGTGGCATGAAGCGGGCCGGCGCGAAGGCAAGGCGCTGGCCCATGACGATTTCGCCGCCGTCGCCGCGGATCTCGTCGCGCGCGGCGTCACCCGGCCCCACCGCATCGCCGCCGAGGGGGGATCGAACGGCGGCCTCCTCATCGCCAACATGCTGACGCGCTACCCCGAGCGCTTCGGTGCCCTGTTCTGTACCATCCCGCTCATCGACATGCGCCGCTACACCAAGCTGCTCGCCGGCGCGAGCTGGATCGCGGAGTACGGCGACCCCGACGATCCGGCGGACTGGTCGTTCCTCCAAGGCATCTCGGCCTATCATGCGGCACGGGCCGGAGACCCCTACCCGCCGATCCTCATCGCCACGAGCCGGCGGGACGACCGGGTCCATCCGGGGCACGCCCGCAAGATGGCGGCAAAGCTCCAGGCCCTCGGCTACGGTGCCGCGTTCTACGAGCCCGCCGCCGGCGGCCACGGCTACGGCAACGACAGCACCCAGGCCGCCACCTTCATGGCGCTCGGCATAAACTTCCTGCGCCGATCCATCGGGTGGAACCCGAACTCGGTCTAAGCGGGCGGACTCCGGGCTTCCCAGCGGGAAGCCCGGGATGCGCGATCACTGACCGTCGATGCGGCTGCCGAGCAGAGCGATGGCCTTCTGGTAGACGGTCGCTGCATTCCAGCCTTGGATCGCCGCGAAGTTCGGCTCGCCCGGCTGATAGCCAGCGCCGCGCTGCCAGCCATGCGCCTTGAGGAAATTCGCCGTTGCGTTCAAGGCGTTGGGGATGCTGTCGAGGCTACCGCCCGTACCGTAGTTGAGAACGCTTTTCGGCAGGAACTGAGTGTGGCCGACCTCGCCATGGGCGGCCCCCCGGGTGCCGGCCGTGAGGATGCCGCGATCAACGAGGGTGAGGGCGGCGTTGAGCTGATCGGTGAAGAAGGCCGAGCGGCGGCAATCGTAGGCGAGGGTCGCCACGGCCGACAGGGTGTTGATGTTTCCACGGACCGCACCGAACCCGGTCTCCATGCCCCAGATCGCCAGGAGTGGACCGGCGGGCACGCCGTAGCGCTGCTCGATGGAGGCGAACAGGGCCGCGTTCTGCTGCTTGAGGGCGCGGCCGCGGGAGACGATGGCGGGGCCGCCGCGCTTGGCCAGGAACTGGTCGAGGCTGAGCTTGAAGCTCTTCTGGCCGCGATCGGCCGAGATGGTCGCCGTGGAGTAGGATGTTCCCATCAGCGCCGCGAGACTTTCCGCGCTGGCGCGGCCCCGGGCTTCGTCGGCGAATTCGCGCTTCCAGGATTCGAAGCCGGACGCCGAGTTTCCGCAGGTCGCCGCCTGGGCTTGACCGACAAAACCAAGGAGGGCGACGGCGCAGGCCGCACCGGAAAACGTCATGTACCCGCGTCTCGACATTCGACAACTCCTAAAACGACCTTGGGCTCCGACGAGCCGGTTCGGGCACCGCTCGGCCATTGGACGATGTCAACTCCAAGGCACCGGGACACCTCGACCGTTCGGATCGGGCGTTTTCTCGCGATAGTGACAGGGAAGGCTCCCCGGCACGGACCGGCGCATGCCGTTCCGGCCCCTGCGGCGTGGAACGGCGCAGGGCCGAATGGAACGGTGGCGCGCTCCGTCACACCACGGGCTGCGCCGGTCTGCGCACCGGGCGGTCAGTACATCGGCACGCCACCCGTCACCGGCACGAGGGCACCGCTCATGTAGCTGCCCTCGCGGGAGGCGAGGAGCACGTAGGCGGGGGCGAGTTCGGCCGGCTGGCCGGCGCGGCCGAGCGGCGTGTCGGCACCGAGCGACGCGATCTCGTCCGGCCCCTTCACGATGGGCTGGATCGGCGTCCAGACCGGGCCGGGGGCGACGCAGTTCACCCGGATGCCCTGGGGCGCGAGGAGGTTCGACAGGCCGATGGTCAGGCTGGCGATGGCGCCCTTGGTGGCCGCGTAGATCAGCATCGACTTCGTGGCGACCTTGGCCTGCTGGCTCGTGGAATTCACGATGGCGCCGCCCGGCTTCATGTGCGGCACGGCGGCCTGGGCGAGGTACATCATCGCGAACACGTTGGCCCGGAACGAGCCCTCGATGTCGGCCTCCGTCAGATCGTCCAGACCTTCGTTGACCACCTGGGCGGCGGCGTTGTTCACCAGGATGTCGAGGCGGCCGTACTCCGCGACCGTCCGGGCGACGAGGGCACGGCAATAGGCGGGATCGCGCAGGTCGCCCGGGACGAGGATCGCGCGGCGGCCGGACTTGCGCACCCAGGCGGCGGTGTCCTCGGCGTCGGACTGCTCGACGGGCAGGTAGGCGATGGCGACGTCGGCGCCCTCCCGGGCATACGCGATGGCGACCGCGCGGCCGATGCCGGAATCGCCGCCGGTGATGAGGGCGACCCGGTCGGTGAGGAGGCCCTTGCCGACGTAGCTCGTCTCGCCGTGGTCGGGCGTCGGGTCCATCTTCGTGGTGAGGCCGGGGCGCTCCTGCTGCTGGTCGCCGGGAAATGGCGGCCGAGGGCCGGCTTCGCGCGGGTCGGGATTGGTGCCGGGCTGCATGGTATCGGGCTGCATAATGGGTCCGGTGCTTTCCGCTGGCGGGGGCGCTTCGGACGGCCCCCTGTCGCGCGGCCATGTAGGGCGCGCCGCGCGCCGCACCCTGTGACGCAGGGACTTACGGGACGCAGGGACTTACGGGACGCAGGGACTTACGGGACGCAGGGACTTACGGGACGCAGGGACTTACGGGACGCAGGGACTCGGGACGCAGGGACTTACGGGACGCAGGGACTTACGGGACGCAGGGACTTACGGGACGCAGGGACTTACGGGACGCAGGGACTTACGGGACGTAGGTACTCCCGGGACGCAGGCACTCACGCGCCGCAGGGACCCGTCGAACGGAAACACCCCGGCCGCGTTGAGACGCATGCTTGACCGTGAGAGAACCCCGGCCCGGACCCGCGACACCCGGCTGCTGCCGGGGGAGGCCGCCGACATCGCCCTCGGCGTCGGCCTCGCCACGGCCAAGGACCATCGGGCGGTCCGCACCCTCGGGAGCCTGAGCGAAGTCGGCGCCTGGGAGGTGCTGTTCGCGGTCTCGGCCGCGACCTGGGCCGTGGGCGCTGCGCGCGGCGACGCCCGGCTGGCGGCGACGGGCCGGCACATGCTCGGGGCGGGCCTCCTGGCGAGCCTGACGAAGACCACCCTCAAGCGCCTCGTCCATCGCACCCGGCCGAACGTCCTGATGGAGGAGAACACCTATGCCCGCGGCTGGCTCGGCCCCAACGACGGGCCGTGGCAATCCTTCCCGTCGGGGCATGCGGCGGTGAGCGTCGCGGTGGCGCGCGCCGTTGCCCGGGCGTGTCCGGAGGCGGGCGGCGCGGTCCAGGCGGGGGCCGGCCTCATCGTGGTGGCGCAGGTGTTGCGCGGGGCGCATTATCCGGCCGACGTGGCGGTCGGCGCCCTGATCGGGCTCGCCGCCGAGGCCGCCGTGAACCGCGTCGCCGGACCCGCGACCGACGGCCCTCGACCTCCGGCGCCATCCCGGTAAGGGATTTGCCTGAGGGACTCGCCAGAGAATTTGCCCGTGCACGCGCCCGAGAAGAGGACTGGCCCATGAGAGATTTCGCCCGGCCCGGGCGTTCCCCGGTCCATGCCGGCGCGGCCGCCGTCGCGACCTCGCACCCCCTCGCCTCCCTGGTGGCCGTCGAGACCCTTCGGGCCGGGGGCAATGCCGTCGACGCCGCCATCGCGGCGGTGGCGGTGCAATGCGTCGTCGATCCGCTGATGACCGGCATCGGCGGCGACTGCTTCGCCCTGTACGCCCCGAAGGGCGCCTCCGTCCCCATCGCCCTCAACGGCTCGGGCCGCAGCCCGGCGGCGGCGCACGATGCGTGGTACCTCGAGCACGGCGTCGCCATCGAGCCCACCTCCCCCCATGCGGTGACGGTGCCGGGCGCCGTCGCCGCCTGGAGCCGCCTGCTCGCCGATCACGGCACGCGCGACCTCGCCGCGCTGCTGCGGCCGGCCATCGCCTACGCGGAGGACGGCTATCCGGTGCAGCCCCGCGTCGCCTTCGACTGGGCCCGCAACGCCGCGCGGGTCGCTGCCGATCCGGTCTCGGCCGCGCTCTTCCTGCCCGGCGGCGCGGCGCCGAAGGCGGGCACGCGCATGCGCAACCTGCGCCTCGCCGCCACCCTGCGGCGCATCGCCGGGGACGGCGCGCGCGGTTTCTACGAGGGCCCCGTGGCCCGCGACATGGTCGACCGCCTGCGGGCCTTGGGCGGCCTCCACACCCTGGAGGATTTCGCCGCCGCCGCGCCTGAGATCGTCACCCCGATCACCACGCGCTATCGCGGCTACGACGTGTACGAATGCCCGCCGAGCGGCCAGGGCCTCGCCGTGCTGATGATGCTCAACATGCTCGGCGCCGACGATGTCGGTGCCCTGTCCGAGCTCGACCGGGTCCACCTGTTCGCCGAGGCGTGCAAGCAGGCCTATCACCACCGCGATGCCCTGTTCGCCGATCCGGTGCTCGCCGCCGTGCCGGTGGATCACCTGCTTTCTCAGGCGTGGCACGCGCGGGCGCGGGGCGCCATCAACATGGGCCGGGCGCAAAGCCCCGTGATCTGGCCCGAGATCGCCCACACCGACACGATTTACCTCTGCGTGGTCGACCGCGACGGCAACGCCATCTCGCTCATCAACTCGATCTTCCAGCCCTTCGGCACCGGCATCACCGCGCCGGAGAGCGGCGTACTCCTGCACAATCGCGGCCTGTCCTTCCGGGTCGAGCCCGGCCACCCCAACACCATCGGGCCGAAGAAGCGCCCGATGCACACCATCATCCCGGGCATGCTCATGCGCGACGGCCGCGCGGTGGCGCCGTTCGGCGTCATGGGCGGGCATTACCAGGCCATGGGCCACGTCGAGCTGCTCACCGGCCTCCTCGACCGCGGCCTCGACGTACAGGAGGCCTTGGACGCGCCCCGCAGCTTCGCCTACGGCGGCGGCCTCGAACTCGAGCCCGGCTTCGGCCCCGGCCTCGCGGCGGGCCTCGCCGCCCGCGGCCACACCCCGCTCGCCGCGGCCCAGCCCATCGGCGGCGGCCAGATCATCTGGATCGACCACGCCGCCGGCACCCTCACGGCGGGCTCCGACCCCCGCAAGGACGGCTGCGCGCTGGGGTATTGAACGGACCGCGCCGCGAAGACCGGCGCCGGGTCGATCGACGCCGTCCGGTCTCCCGCGGGGAAATCACGCGGGACCAGCGGCCGGGCGCCGGACCCGTGAGATCGCCCGCGCCCATGAAACGGTGCCGCCCGGTCATCGCGACAACCACAACCCGGCGTACTTCAACGTCGCTCCGTGGATTGGCCACCCATCCTCGTCGGTCACCAGCACGGCGATCGTCCGGCGGTCGCCGTCGCGCGGAATTTCGTCGTGCGCGATCGACGGGAAGCGGTTATGGGCGGCCAGACGGTTTGCGGCGAATGTCCTCACAGACCGTACCGGTATCGTCGTCTTGGATACCCAAGTCTACGCAAATTTCCAATGAACGATACAACATGACAATATTCGACCACGACATCCAAGCATGAGAACTGGAAAGCGCTGATATTGAAAGTGTCGAGTTTCACCATTCGAAGCATCGTCGTCCGGATCGCATGATCTGGCGGCGGTCCCGGCGTCTCACGCGTCCTGGCGCGCGCCGACCCGTTCGAGGTGCAGGTAGTTGGGATTGAACAACGCCAACCGCTCCAGTCCCGGCCGATTGAGGATGGTCAACCGGCGCCCTTTCAGCGTCAGGAGTCCGCGCTGTCGCAACGTCTGCAAGGTCCGGTTGACGTGCACGGGTGTCAGGCCGGTGACCTCGGCGAGGTCCGATTGAGACAGGGGCATGTCGTAGCTGGCGTCCTGCGTCTGCCCGATGCCGCGCAGGCGATGGAACAATTCGCAGAATAGATGGGCCAGCCGCTCCAGGGCGTCGCGTCCGCCGAGGTTGAGGATCCATTCCCTCTGGGTCCCCGCATTCACCAGCGATTCCCACCACAAGGCCCGCGTCACCTGCGGGCGTGCGGACATCATGGCCTCGAACGCCGCCGGCGCGATCTCGATCAGCGTCACGGCGGTGAGCGTGCCGATCGAGTGGTCCATCGCGGACAGCACGAAGACGTTGTGGTCACACAGGTCGCCGGGCAGAAAGAAAGCCACGATCTGGCGGCAGCCATCCGGAAGCTGCTTATAGCGGCAGGCCCAACCCGAAAGGACCAGGCGCACGACCCGTGGGTCTTCACCCTCGCGGATGATGTCCGACCGGGGCTCGTAGTGAAGCATTCGCCCGTCGGTCAGAGCAAGAAGCGCACTGCGCTCTTCGTCGTCCAAGTGCTCGAACTGTTCCAGCTTGACGATAAGCGGATGGTTCATCGTCCGGTCCTTCGTTCCCGGGTGAGATCCGGGTGCCAAACCGAACACGATGTCGCATCTAACCTATGTGAGATCGGCTCACACCAACTTACGTTAGAAGTCCCGCCCTTTCGGATACGATCCATACGGTTCGGCCGCCGTGATCCCGCCCGCGCCTCGACCCCAGGTCCGCTTCCGCGCGCCCACCTGCACACACCGCGCGGCCTCGCGCCGGATGCGGATGGAGTCGACTTGTCCCATCGCGACCAGGCCTACCTGTGGGCTTCCGCTGCGATTCCCGGCAGAACCGCGCCATTCGCGCGCGAGGGGATCGGTTCATTGCTCTGCGGTTTCGTCCTCGCCGATGCAGTCGGCGCTTCGCTCGTGGAAGTCCCGTCCACCGCGCGATCGCGGAACCCATGCGTATCGCCCCCGGCTGGCCTGAACGCACGGACTTCACCAAGCCGCCGGACTTCACCAAGCCGCACGGACAGGTCGGCGTTCGGGTGACAGCACCGAAGCGATTCGTACGGCGCGCGGACTGGCACAGCCGTCACGCGCTCTCATCGCACGGCCGCGATTGCCGTGATGCCCGCTGAGTTCGCGGTTTTCCCCGCGATCGAGCGCGCGGCGACCCAGCCTTCCGCGCGATCGATCCGATGGATGTCTATCGGATTACCGTGTTCGCCAAGGTGATCTCGTGTCGATCCCCCAGGACGTTACGACCCGAAGCGACCACCTGAATGACATCCTGTTCGCTGCATTCACGCCGTGCGCGAAGCTCCAGATCCCTCAGATGTGAGATGAGGGCTTCTCGCACGGGACCGATCCTGGGCGATGGCCGCCCCGACCCTGCACGTCACGTCTTCCGCCAGTGCTCCAATACATCGTCGGTGCGGAAGACATGCGCGGCATCGCGATACCCGTATTCCAGACGGACGACCTCGTCGGCTGTGATCGGGGGAACATCGAGAACCGACGAGGTCGACTGGATGATCTCCAGCCCCATGAGGCTATGGAAAGCCATGATGGTCCGAAATCACCTGGGTTAGCCTCCGCGCGCCAATCCACGGCTGTGGCATGCGCAACGAATGTGTTCGTGATCCGAAGTGCGGTCGAGTGGGTGAAAGTTTCCGATCGATTGCGAATACCAGAAAGATAATGAATTTCGCATTGTATAGCCCTGCGCCCCGCGAAGTACGGGTGTCGATCACGTTCGGAAACGTTTGGTCGGGGCATCACCCGTTAACCCTGCTTTCGTCTCTCGCCGGTACAAGGGGTCGGCCGCTAAAATCCGCTTTCAGCATCAACGAGTTATGTCAGTGACCATTCTTACGTCGATACGGGGCAAATTGATTGCCTGCTTCTCCGTCATGCTTGCGCTGATCTGCGCCCTGGCGGGCTTGGCCTACTTCCAGATCGAGACCATCAACCGGGCGGCGACGGAGATGCGGGCGACGCGGCTTCCGGCGACACAGGCGCTCGGCGGAATCCAGGCCGCGACCCTGCGGATCCGCGTCAACGGCAATCGCGTGCTCTCGGCGCGCACGGCGCAGCAGAAGACCGAGGCCCTGAGCGCGATCCAGCAGCGACTGGCCGAACTCGACGGCGTCCGGTCGCGCTACGCCGGCCTGATCCAGGCCCCGGCGACGCGCGATCTGTACGCGAGCTTCGAGCGCCAATGGGCGGCCTATCTCGCGCAGCAGACCGAAGGGTTCCGCCTCGCAGAGCGCGGCGACGTCGAAGCCGCGCAGGAGCAGTACAATTCCACCCTGTCCGACGCGATCCGGGCCATCGTCGCCACCCTGAACAAGCTCGTCGAGTCCGAGATGTCGGCGGCGGCCGCGAGCGGCGTCGAGGCCCAGACCGCCTACGAGACCGCGCGGACGCAGATGCTCGGCTTCCTCGTCGGCGCGGCGATCCTCGCCCTCGGCGCCGTGGTGATGCTGGTCCTGTCGATCAGCCGCCCCCTCGGCCGCATGACGGCCGCGATGGGTCGGCTCGCCGGTGGCGACGCCGCGACGGAGATCCCGGCCGTCGGGCGGCGCGACGAGATCGGCGCCATGGCGGGCGCCGTGCAGGTCTTCAAGGACAACATGCTCCGCGCCCGCGCCCTGGAAGCCGAGACCGCGCAGGCACGCCTCGATGCCGAGGCGCAGCGCAAGGCCGGCATGCGCCAGATGGCCGACGCCTTCGAGCACGCCGTCGGGGGCATCGTCGGCATGGTCTCGTCCTCGGCCACCGAACTCCAGGCGACGGCCCAGACCATGACCGTCACGGCGTCGGAGACGGCGAACCAATCGACGACGGTCGCGGTCGCGGCCGGCGAGGCCGCCGCCAACGTCCAGACCGTGGCGGCCGCCGCCGAGGAGCTCGGCTCCTCCGTGCAGGAAATCGGGCGCCAGGTCTCCGGCTCCTCCGGCCTCGCCCAGATGGCGGTGGGCGAAGCGGACCAGACCATGCAGCTCGTCCAGGCCCTGAGCCAGGCCTCGGCCCGGATCGGCGACATGGTCGGGTTGATCGCCAACATCGCGAGCCAGACCAACCTGCTCGCCCTCAACGCCACCATCGAGGCGGCCCGCGCCGGCGAGGCTGGGCGGGGCTTCGCCGTCGTCGCCACGGAGGTGAAGGAGCTCGCCTCCCAGACCGCGCGGGCCACGGAGGAGATCGGCAGCCAGATCACCCAGATCCAGGGGGTGACGGGCCAGGCGGTGGCGGCCATCGGCTCCATCACCACGCGCATCCGCGAGATCAACGAGGTCGCCGCCTCCATCGCGGCCGCCGTCGAGGAACAGGGCGCCGCGACGCAGGAGATCGTGCGCAACGTCGCCCAGGCCTCCACGGGCACGAGCGAGGTCACGCACAACATCGCCGGCGTGGCGCGCGCCTCCGAGGAGACCGGGGCGGCGGCGAGCCAGGTGCTGTCGGCGGCCTCCGAACTCTCGCGCCAGTCCGAACACCTCGACGCCGAGGTGGCTCGCTTCCTCGGCACCGTACGGGCCGCCTGACCCGGGCGCGACCGGGGGACGGGCGGTCCCCGGATCGATCTGTGACATCCGGGCGACAGGGGGCGCTCGACGCGTGGGCGGACCGGACGAAACACGGCGGTCGGCCCGTCAACTCTGCCGAGGGCTCGTTCGGCCGCGGCGCATTCCGTGCCGCGGACGGCCCCGAAGAGGCGACGAATGATCGGCAGAATCCGCAAGGCCGCCCGCCGGCTCGGAACGGCCCATCTGCGACGGACGGCACGGTCCGGCAGCGCGGCGCTCGTCGCGGGCGTCCTCGGTCTCGGTTCCGGTGTGGCCGAGGCCGCGTCCGCGGCGCAGCCCGGCCAGACCGTCGGCCTTCCCGTCGGGGCGCAGTTGCCCGTCGGCCTCTACTTCGTGAACACCTCGAGCTTCGGCGTGCGGGATACGCGCCCCCTCGGTTCCGAATCCAACATCAACCTGCCGACTTTCCTATGGGCGACGCCCTGGAGCCTGTTCGGCGCCCGGCTGAACCTCGCGGTGATCCAGCCCGTGGTGGCGGCGAGCGCGCGCGGCGCGCCCTACCAGAGCGGCATCGGCGTGCCGCTGATGGCCGCCCAGCTCGCCTGGAAGCTCTCCGACAATTTCGGCGTCAGCTACCTGTTCGGCGGCTACCACCCCGTCGAGACCCGGTTCGTGATCCAGAACGCCTCGCTGAGCCACCGCTTCGCCGCGACCTATTCGGGCGACGGCTGGAATCTCACGGCGAACCTGCTCTACGGCATCTATCTCGACCCGATCTCGCCCCAGGGCGGGGTCTATCCGGACTATCTCAACCTCGATCTCACGGCGACGAAGAAGTTCGGCAAGTGGGAGATCGGCCCCGTGGCCTTCGGCTCGTCCGATCTGCCGACGCGCTTTCCCGGCTACCAGCGTCAGGGCCAGATCGCGGTGGGCGGCCTCGTCGGGTACAATTTCGGGCCCGTGAACCTGCAGGCCTACGTCACGCAGGACGTGGTCGAGCGCAATTACGGCGGGCGCGAAACCCGCGGCTGGCTGCGCGTCATCGTGCCGATCTACAAGGAAGCGACGAACTCGGCCGCCCCCTCCCCCTCGGTCACCGGCCCGGCCAGCCTCGCCCGGCGCTGATCCTCGGCTTTCCGTCCAGCGGGAGGCATCGGGCCCCGCCACGGGGCATCGTGCCCCGCAACGGGGCATCGGGCCGATCGAGGCCCTCGACTTTTCGGGATCGATCGGGCGAAACCGTCTCTGCACGCCTCAAGAGGGGGGCGCGGGGATCGAAGGGCGAGCGGCCGGGGGCCACCACGCGCGCAGTCCCGCGTGGAGAAGACACCGATGATCATCTGGTCCGGCTGGGGCGTCCTCAGCGTCCTCATCGCCGCTATCGCCTTCGCGGGCGGCGTGCTTCTCGATCTCCAGTTGCCCAGGGTCGGCATCCCCGCGCCCACCGGCCTCGTGCTGGCGTGGCTGGTCGGAGCGAGCGCGAACTGGGTCCTGGGCAAGCGCCTCAACGGCCGGCCCGGCCGGGAGATGATCGACGCACGCACGGGGCAGCGCGTCCTGCTGGTCCGAAAGCACACCCTGTTCTGGATTCCGATGCAGTACTACTCGATCCCGATGCTGGTACTCGGCGCCCTGGTGGTGGTCGGCCTCGTCCTCCGGACGCCACCGGCCTGATGCGCCCGGCGGTCACGGCCGCCCGGCGCAATCCGCGCGGCCGCCGTTCGAGCAGGAAGACGCGGTCCGCATCGTCCGGTGGAGCGAAACGCCCCGGCCGCGCGGCATCGGCGGCGGAGGGACAGGCGGCATCGGGGCGGAAGCCGCCCGGCGCCCTCTCCACTTTTCGGCACCCGACGACGTACCGCGCATGGCCGCCATCGGCGAAGTTCTCCGCCCGGGCGCCAGCAGGAGCGGAACGAGAATCGCAAGACGCAGGCGATCGGGTCTCACAGGGTGAACACCGCGACCCAGACCCGGCGCCGCCCCGGGCCCGCGGGGGCGACGACGACTTTCCGGCTGCGCCGGCCCGGGATCAGGGTCTCGCCACCGGCACTGCCCTTCGGCCAGGCGGCGGGCCACCCCGGGAGGCCCGTCCCCAGGATGAGCAGGCCTGGATCGAGGCCGGGCGCGAGACCGTCGGGCACGAGCCGGGTCGCGAAGGCGTCCGCATCCGCCGCCGGCGCGTCGAAGCCGAGGCGCATCAGCCGGTCGATCCCCGCCTCGTTCACCGCGTGGAGGTCGCGGTGGCCGGGCGGCAGGGCGACGCCGAGGAACGCCTCGATCTCCGGAACCGTGGGCGGGCGCTCGGGGGCGCAAGCCCCCGGACCGATCGCCAGGAGAATGCCGAACAGCGCGGCTGGGAGACCCCGAAGAATCACGGCCGCCGCCGGTAGACGCCCCGGAAGGTGACGTTGGCGCCGCCGCAGGCGAGGTTGTCGTCGACGACGAGCCAGGGGCCGAGGCGCCGCAGCCACACCTTGCAGGTGTACGCGTCGGCCGTCTCCACCGGTACGTTGCCGCCCTCGCCCATGGCGAAGCGCGCGGCGTCGCCCGCCGGGACGACCTCGCCCTCGATCTCGCCGGTGTGGACGCCGCCGCGCCGCATCCGCTCGGGGTCGCCCATGCCCCAGGTGGCGTCGCCCTTCACCGCGACGGTGCCGGGTTTGACGCCGGCCGCGAGGCGGATCTCGGCCTCCGCCTTCGTCCAGGTGCCGGACCAGCCCTCCGGGGTGAGGGCACCTGCGGGTTCGTCGGCGACGGCCGCGGCGGGCAGCCACCCGGTCCGGTCGGCCCCGTCCCGGGCACCCGGGTAGGTGGCGCAGACATGGGACCCGCGCCGATCAGTCAGGATCACGCCGTCGCCGGCCACCAGATAGGCCCGCTCGCGGCAGGCCGCCCCCGCCTCGGGACAGCCGTCCTGAGCCAGCCCGTCCTTGAGGAACGCGGTCCGGCCCGCGGCGGTGATGCGCCCGAGGGCCGGGGCCGGACCTTCGGAGAGCGCCGGGACCCGGCGGCATTCGTTGGAATCCGCCCGCGCTTCGTCTGCCGGGACCGCGAGGCCGGGCAGCAGCAGGACGAGGCAGACCGGAACCCGGGCTCCAAACCCGGCCATCCGCGTGCGCCGCACCATTCTGGAGGTCATCCCGTCACTCCGCTCGGACGATGGCTCGGGCGCTCGCAAGACGCTGCGCCCGCGTCCGGCCCCTATCACGCCGCGTGCCGAGGCGTCATGCGGCCGGTCCCAACCGGGCGAACCAGCGAACCGCTGCGCCGTCAGGGTCGGGTCGCGTCATGGCCCGGGCCCAGCGAGAAACCGTCATCGGACCGGACTGTTCGCCACCGGAATCGGGGCCTCGCCCACCGGAAGGCCTGCGCCCCGCCTAGACCGGAACGACCTCCGGGCTCAAGCCATGCTCACCGGACAATGCTGGTGTTAGAAATGTGATATACCAATTTGCGCTGCACCATGGCATAGAAGCGCTGCAACATCACCCGAGGGGACCCGCCATGCTCACCACCGTCATCATCTCGACCGTCAGCCTCATCGCCCTTCAGGTTCTCCTCGTCGTCAAGGCCGCCGATCGCCTGTCGCCCGAGACCGGCACCCGCAGCACCGCCGATCACGCCGCCGCAGCCACCACCGCCGGCCGTTTCGCCGGGATCGCCTGAAAACTCCGACGACACGAAGCCCTACTCGGCGGCGATCCCCACGGGGGCGCCGATGGCGCCGGATCGCGACAGGGCGAGGCATTCGACGGCCGAGTAGCCCAGCACATCGCGAAGAATCTCGTCCGTGTGCTCGCCCAGAAGTGGCGAGCGCGTCACCTCCGTCGGACTCGCCGAGAGCTTGATGGGATTGCCGACGGTGAGGTACGGCCCCCGCGTCGGGTGATCGACCTCCACCACGGTGCCGGCGGCGCGCAGGCCCGGATCCTCCGCGATCTCCTTCATGGAGAGGATCGGCCCGCACGGAATGTGCAGGGCGTTGAGGATCTCCATGGCCTCGAACTTGGTCTTGGCCATGGTCCAGGCCTCGATGCGGGTGAAGATCTCGTTCAGGTGCGGCAAGCGGGCCTTGGGCGTCGCGTAATCCGGGTGGGTCTTCCAGTCCGGTTCGCCGATGACGTCGCAGATCTTTTCCCAGACCGGCCCCTGCGTGATGAAGTAGAGGTACGCGTTGGGATCGGTCTCCCAGCCCTTGCACTTCAGGATGCGCCCCGGCTGGCCGCCCCCGGAATCGTTGCCGGCCCGCGGCACGGCATCGCCGAACGGGATTCCCTCCCCGAACTGACTGTATTCCCGCAGGGGCCCGCGCTCGAGGCGCTGCTGATCGCGCAGCTTGACCCGGCACAGGTTGAGCACCGAATCCTGCATGGCGCAGTCCACCCGCTGGCCGAGGCCCGAATGGGTGCGCTGGTACAGGGCGGTGACGATGCCGAGCGCCAGATGCAGGCCCGTGCCGGAATCGCCGATCTGCGCCCCCGTCACCATGGGCGTCCCCGTGCGGAACCCCGTGGTCGAAGCCGCGCCGCCGACGCACTGGGCGACGTTCTCGTAGACCTTGCACTCCGAGTAAGACCCCGGCCCGAACCCCTTCACCGAGGCGAGGATCATGCGCGGGTTGGCGGCGTGGATCGTCTCCCAGGTTAGGCCCATGCGGGCGAGCGCGCCCGGCGCGAAATTCTCCACCAGCACGTCGCACTCGGCCACCAGCCGCCACAGCACCTCGACGCCCTCGGGCGTCTTGGTGTCGAGGGTGATGGAGCGCTTGTTGTGGTTCAGCATGGTGAAGTACAGGCTGTCCACATCGGGCAGATCCTGAAGCTGATCGCGCGTCGCATCCCCGGCTCCGGGCCGCTCCACCTTGATCACGTCCGCGCCGAACCAGGCCAGCAACTGGGTGCAGGTCGGCCCCGACTGGACATGGGTGAAGTCGAGGATTTTTACGTTTTCGAGCGCTTTCATGGTCTCACCGGGTGATTGAGGCAACATGACGCCGGACGCTGATCCATCGACTCGGGTCGCTTGATCGCGGAGGGCCGATCAATCCGAGGGGACGGCCCTCACACAGCCTACGGGTGACTCGCGTCCGCTCTGCTGAAACGAGAGGGACAGGGTGAGGAATGCGAACTCTCCGAAAAGGTCCCACACCTCACCCCAACCCTCTCCTTCCAGGAGAGGGAGCGCGTCGCGCTTCACGTCGAAACGCGAAGGCTCACGCCGAGCGGATCAGGCCGGCTTCTTGCGGACCGTGCTCTGCGGGTTGAGGCTGCCGATGTTGCCGCTCTCGGTGCCGGCGGCCGGGTCGATGACCGCGTTGATGAGGGTCGGACGGCCGGAATCCATGGCGGCGTTGACGGCCTGGGACAGCTCGTCCGGCGTCGTCGCGTGGACACCGACGCCCCCGAAGGCCTCCATCATCCGGTCGTAGCGCGAATCCGCCACGAAGACCGTGGTGGCCGGATCGCGGCCCGTCGGGTCGATGTCGGTGCCGCGATAGATGCCGTTGTTGTTGAACACCACGATGCAGATCGGCAGGTTGTACCGGCAGATGGTCTCGACCTCCATGCCGGAGAAGCCGAAGGCCGAGTCGCCCTCCACCGCCAGCACCGGGTGGCCGGTCTCGACGGCCGCCGCGATGGCGTAGCCCATGCCGATGCCCATGATGCCCCAGGTGCCGACATCGAGGCGCTTGCGCGGCTTGTGCATGTCGATGATCCCGCGGGCGAGATCGAGGGTGTTGGCGCCCTCGTTGACCAGGATCGCATCGGGCCGCTGCTGGATGATGGTCTTGAGCGCACCCAAGGCTCCGTGAAAATCCATCGGCGCCGCGTTCTTGCGCAGCTTGCCCGCCATCTTGGCGAGGTTTTCGTCGCGCTTGGCCGCGATGGCGTCGGTCCAAGCGGCGGGCGGGGCCGCCCAGCCCTGGCCCATGCCGTCGAGGAGGGCGGCGACGCAGGAGGCGATGTCGCCGACCACGGGCGCGACGATCTCGACGTTGGAATCCATTTCCCGGGGCTCGATGTCGATCTGGATGAACTTCTTCGAGCCGGGCGCCCCCCAGGTCTTGCCCTTGCCGTGGGACAGCAGCCAGTTGAGCCGCGCGCCGACGAGAAGGACGACGTCGGCCTCCTTCAGGACGAGGGAGCGCGCCGCGCCCGCCGACTGGGCGTGGGTGTCGGGGAGCAGGCCCTTGGCCATGCTCATGGGCACGTAGGGAATGCCGCTGCGCTCGACGAGGTCGCGGATCGCGTCGTCGGCCTGGGCATAGGCGGCGCCCTTGCCGAGCACGATGAGGGGGCGCTTGGCTTGTCTGAGCACGTCGAGGGCGCGCTTGATGGCGTCGGGGGCGGGCAGCTGCGCCGGGGCCGGGTCGATGACCTTGACGAGGGACTTGGCGCCGGCCTCCGCGTCCATGGTCTGGCTGAAGAGCTTGGCCGGGAGGTCGAGGTAGACGCCGCCGGGCCGGCCGGACACGGCGGCCCGGATGGCGCGCGCGACCGCGATGCCGATATCGGCGGCGTGCAGCACGCGGAAAGCGGCCTTGCATAGGGGCTTGGCGATGGCGAGCTGGTCCATCTCCTCGTAATCGCCCTGTTGCAGGTCGACGATCTCGCGCTCGGACGAGCCCGAGATCAGGATCATCGGGAAGCAATTGGTGGTGGCGTTGGCCAGCGCCGTCAGGCCGTTGAGGAAGCCGGGGGCCGAGACCGTGAGGCAGATGCCGGGCTTCTGCGTGAGGAAGCCCGCGATGGCGGCGGCGTTGCCCGCGTGCTGCTCGTGGCGGAACGAGATGACCCGCATGCCGGCGGCCTGAGCGAGGCGGCCGAGATCGGTGATCGGGATGCCCGGCACACCGTAAATGGTGTTGATGTCGTTGAGCTTCAGGGCGTCGATGACGAGGTGGAACCCGTCCGTGATCTCGGGCTCGACGGCGGCGTGATCCTCGACGATGCGCTGGGCTAAGGCGGACATGGTTTCCTCCTGGAGTTGTTCTTGGGTTCGTCTTCCGGCGACCGGACGGACGGGTCCGGCCGCGGTCACGCGAGCCCGCACACCGCGCCGGCGACGCGGTGAGGGACGGGATCGGGACACCGATGGCGTCGGCGTCGGGTGTGGAAAGCGTCTGGCGCGACGGATTGCGGCGTTGCTGTTTGCCAGTTCACAAACGTTGGCATACCAAATACCAGTCGTCAAGCAACGCGGGTCGCGAACCTTGCCTAGAGGCTGTTATGAACCGGCCGCGAGTTGAGCGGCCTGTTTGAGCATGAGGCAGACGAAGGCGACGATGTGGAGATCTGCGAGCGTGCTGGGATAGCGCTCG
>NZ_LMMW01000028.1:0-16979 GCF_001422845.1 Methylobacterium sp. Leaf100
AGGTGCAGGTGCTCGCGCGCCGCGTCGAGGAGCGAGGTGCGGGTGTCGAGTTCGAGGTCCCGGCGCTGGCCGTTCACCGTCAGCGACACCTTCGCCAGCACCGGATTGTCGGTCCCGGCGGGTGCGGCGCCCGCCGTAGAGGGCACGGCCACCAGGGCCGCCGTGGCGGATGCGCCCGCCATCAGATCTCTCCGGTTCAACGCGTAATCTGAAGGACTTCCCATCTCGGTCTCCGAACGGGCTGCAGGGGGACGGCGCGACGGCCGCCCATCGAGGGTGGGATGCCCAGGGCGAGCGGGCACATTTGATCAAATCCAAGGTAGGGTTTCCGACCTCGTTGATTAGTGCCGTCCATCGACATAGGGTCATGAGCAGAGCTTATGGATTCGGCCGTTCCGCCACCCCGGCGCCTCTCCGGCTCATCGGACATGCGACGCGGAGACCATCGATGGCGCGTGCGGACCTGACCGACCTGCTGTCCTTCGTGACGGTGTCGCAGGAGGGCAGCTTCACCCGCGCCGCGGTACGCCTGGGCATCACGCAATCGGCCCTGAGCCATGCCCTGAAGGGACTCGAGGCACGACTGGGTGTGCAGCTGCTGAATCGCTCCACCCGGGCGGTCTCGCCGACCGAGGCGGGGCAGCGTCTGTTGCGGAGCGTGGGGCCGCAATTCGAGCAGATCCAGGTCGAGCTCGCCGCCCTGACCGAGTTGCGGGACAAGCCGGCCGGCACCGTTCGCATCACGGCGAGCGAGGACGCGGCGGCGACGGTTCTGTGGCCTGTCCTGACGCGCCTGCTCCCGAGTTACCCCGACATCACGGTCGAGGTCGTCACGGAGCAGGCCCTCATCGATATCGTGGCCGAGCGCTTCGATGCGGGCATACGCATCGGCGAACACGTCGAGAAGGACATGGTCGCGGTGCGGATCGGGCCGGACATGCGCATGGCCGTGGTCGGGGCACCGGGCTACTTCGCCGGCCGACGGAAGCCCAGGCATCCGGCGGACCTCACGGCACACCTGTGCATCAACCTGCGCCGGCCGACGCGCGGCGGGTTCTACCCCTGGGAATTCGAGCGCAAGGGCGAGGCTCTCGACGTGCGCGTTGAAGGCCGGCTCGTGTTCACCAGCCTGCGCCTGATCCGGGAAGGCGCGCTCGCCGGGCTCGGGTTGGCCTACCTGCCGGAGGAGCACGTCGAGCGGGACCTGGCCGAGGGGCGGCTGGTCCGGGTGCTGGAGGGGTGGTGCGAGCCCTTCCCGGGGTACCACCTCTACTATCCGAGCCGCCGTCAGCCCGCCCCCGCCTTCACGGTGCTGGTGGAGGCGCTGCGCCAGCGCGGGGCGGGCGGTGGACGTCAGCCCACCGTCTGACCGCCATCGACCACCATGGCATGCCCGACGACGAAGGCCGCCAGATCCGAGCAAAGGGAGAGCACGGCAGCCGCGATCTCCTCGGGTTCCCGGACACCGTCCTCGGAGATGTCGGCGACCGCGACGGCGGCACCGGCACCGGCTCGGGCGAACGCCAGGGCGGTGGCGCGGCCGATGCCGCTCGTCGCGCCCGTGACGAAGGCGATTTTGCCGGTCAAATCATGCGTCTGCGTCATCGGTCACTCCAGGTCGGATCGTCGGCGGGTTTCAGGAGGACGAGGCTCAACGCGGCAGCGCGTAGGCGACCAGCTTGGTCCCGAGGCTGATCGCCAGCGGCGGCTTACCACCGGCCGCCACCACCACGAACTGGCGCCCGCTCACCGGGCTGCGGTAGGTCATCGGCGTGGCGTTGCCGCCCCCGGGAAGCCGGGCCTGCCAGAGTTCGCGGCCCGTTGCCGCGTCGAGCGCCCGGAAGGTCCGGTCCATGCTCGCGCCGACGAAGACCAGGCCGCCACGCGTGACCACCGAGCCACCCGAGACCGGGGTCCCAACGGTCAGCGGCAGCATCGACGGGATGCCGAAGGGGCCGGTGTCGCGCGCGGTCCCGAGGGGCTTCGACCACAGCAGGCGGCCGCTCGACAGGTCGACGGCCGCGATCAACCCCCAGGGCGGCGCCGTGCAGGGAATGCCGAGGGGGGACATGAACAGGCCGCCAAAGGCGCCGTAGGGCGTGTTCAGCATCGGCCGGTCGGCGTCGCCGCCGGGGCCTTTCCCGTCGGCGAGCTTGAGCTTGCGCCGCTCCGCCTCGGCGCGGGTGAGGAGCTCGACCCGGTCGGGAAACCGCATCCAGTTCGCCACCATGATCCCGCGGTCGATATCGACGGAGGCGCTGCCCCAGTTCACACCGCCCACCGAGCCCGGATCGATGAGGACCGGCTTGTCCAGGGTGATCGGGGTCAGGTGCCCTTCGTAGCGCGACCGGCGGAACAGGATGCGGCAGACCATCTGGTCGATGGGCGTGGCGCCCCACATGTCGGACTCGCGCAGGGTCGCGCCGCGCAGGGCCGGTAGATCGAGCGAGGCGGGCTGGGTCGGCGCCAGGCGTTCGCCGGCGGCGGTGCCGTCCTGCGGCGCCGACACTTCGGTGACGGGCTTGATCGGCTGGCCGGTCTCGCGGTCGAGCACGAAGATCTCGCCGCGCTTCGTCGGCTGGATCAGGGCCGGCCGAATCCCGTTCGCCGTCGGCATGTCGAGCAGGGTCGGTTGCGAGGGGGTGTCGTAGTCCCAGATGTCGTGGTGCGTCGCCTGGAAGCGCCAGCGCAGGCGGCCCGTCTCGGCGTCGAGGGCGATGACGGCGCTGGAGACCGCCTCGTCGAACGGACGTCGCTGGCCGCCGAAATTGTCCGGCGTGGCATTGCCCATCGGAAGGTAGACCAGCCCCAGCGCTTCGTCGGCACTGATGGGCGCCCAGCTGTTGGGAGAGGACGGGGTGTAGGTCTCCCCCGGCGGCGGTGGGCCGGCCCGGTCGGGCTGGCCAGCATCGAAGGCCCAGGCGAGTTCGCCGGTGCGCGCATCGAAGGCGCGAATCACGCCGGAGGGGCCGCCCCAGAACTGGCCGTCGGGAATGCCGCCTCCGACGACCGCCTTCCCGCGGATGATCTGCGGGGCCGAACTGACGTAGTACTGGCCTTCCGGATACGCGCTGAGGCCTTCGCGCAGGTCGACGCGGCCGGCTTTGCCGAAGTCGGTGCAGGGCGCGCCGGTCCCGGCGTCGAGGGCGATCAGCTCCGGTGTCTGGCTGGCTGCGATGATGCGGGCGGCACAAAGGCCGGTCGCATCCGGCACGCGATAATGGGCGACGCCCCGGCACGGCTTGCCGGAGGGCGGCACGCCGTAGGAGAGGTCGTGGCGCCAGCGCTCGCGCCCGGTCTCGGCTTCCAGGGCGAAGACGCGGTTGTGGCCGTCGCAGAGGTAGAGGGCGTCGCCGACCATGATGGGCGTCGCCTCGAGGGCAGTCGCCGGGCCGGGCGTGTCGGGGCCGGTCTCGGCCTCCCACGCCACCGCGAGCTGGCCGACATTCGCCGGAGTGAGGTCGGCGAGCGGGCTGAAGCGCGTACCGCCCTGGTCGTTGCCGAAGGCCGGCCAATCCTCGTGCGTCACCCGCGCGAGCGGCTGCGCCAGGGGACTCGGAACGCCGTCGGCCATACCGCGGCGCAGGATGGGCTCGGCCGGCGCGCCGGGGCCGGCCGCATGCAGCAGGCCGCCGACGAAGAGGGCCGCCGCCATGATGCCGGTGACGGCCGGCCCTGCCGCGGCACGTGCGGGAGAGGCGTGCCGACCGATCCGGAAGACCGGCGGGAGCAGCAGAGCGAAGCCGAGGACGAAGGGAGCCAGCAGGCGCGGAAGCAACTGCCAGGCGTCGAAGCCGACTTCCCAGATCGCCCACGCCGTCGTCGCGGCCAGCACCGCGACGTAGAGCGCAAGGCCACGTTCGTCGCGCCGCCAGATCAGGGTGCCGCTCGCCACGACGGCCAAGCCGGTCAGGAGGTAGTAGGGCGAGCCGCCGTACCAGGCGAGCGCCGTTCCGCCGGTGGCGAGCCCGAGGCCGACGAGGAAGAGGAGTGTTGCGACGGCGCGCCGGGTCCAGATCGCCCCGCGGCCGCCCTGCCCGGCGGGTGGGGCGGATCGGGGCATCGAATCGATGCGTGTCATGACGAGACTTTCGCTGTCCGGAGCTGGGCCGGGCGTTACTGGTGCGAGAAGAGGCGCAGTGCCTTCGCGAAGGCGTGCGCTTCGAAGATCGTGGAGCCCCGGCCGCCTGAGCCGTCGTTGGCGACGATGAGCAGGTCTCCGGTGCCGGGCCGCAACGCCATGCTGGTGGACCGGAGGTTGTGGCCCTCGTCCCGACCCGGCAGCAGGACCTGCCCGATGGGGATGCCGTTGCGGTTGAACACGAGCACGCGGCCCTGGCCGTACAGGGCGACGTAGAGGTTTCCGTCGGCATCGGCCCGCATCGAGTCGGGCGCCGGACCGGTGAAGTGGTAGGCCACCGTCGTGCCGAGCGGCGTCGGCGTGGTCGCGTCGGCGAGGTCGACCCTGTGCAGGAGGTTGCGACCGAACTCGGTGACCCACAGGGTCTTGCCGTCCGGACTGAGCGCGACACCGTTGGCCAGCGCGAGGTTCGGCAGGACCGGCGTGACGGTCGTGAGGTCGGGCGCGACGTAGTAGGCACCGCCCTTCGGGTCGGTGGAGGTGCCCCGGAAGTCGGTGAAGTAGAAGCCGCCCTGCGCGTCGAAGACGAGGTCGTTGACCACGTACCCCGCCTCGGCGGGGACGATGGTTCGCAGATCCGAACCGTCCGCCCGCACCGAGACGATGGAGCCATGCCGGAAGCCGCCGGTGCCGGCGGCGAAGATGCGCCCGTCCTTGTGGATCGCGAGCCCACCGAGGTTCAGGGCATTCGCGGGCACGATTGTGGAGAGGCGCCTGTCCGGCGTGAGGCGGAGAACGCGGCCGGTGCCGGCATCGGTGAACAGCAGGTCGCCCGCCCGGTCGAAGGACGGTCCTTCCAGGGGAACCCCTTCGTCCGAGACCTTGAACCAGGGCTGCGCGACCACGGTCTGAAGGTCTCGTTCCCCCGGTGGGATGGGGACCGGCCCATGGGTCCGCAGGTCGTAGGCGAGCGCGCCGGGTGCCGCGTGGGCCAAGGTGCCGCCGGCCGTCCCCGTCAGGCAGGCCAGGATCGGGAATGCCCGGGCGAGGCTTCGCAATCTCGGACGCTGCGTTGTCATGGGGCCGGCTCGATGGTCACCGTGATCGGTCCGGGCTGGCGGAACGCGTCGGGGATGCGGCTCAGCCGACCCAGGCGGACGAGCCCGCGCGAGTACCCGAAATCCTTGTAGAAGATCGCGAGATTGCCCCAGGGTGCGTAGTAGGTGATGTCGCCCGGCTCCGGGTCGATGCCGGCGGGCTCGCCCTGGATCGAGAGCTTCCCGGGCAGGTCGCCGATCTTTTCGGTGGCGTTGTAGTCGGTCAGGTTGAGAGTGAGGGGCAGGAGCGCCCGGAAGGCCCGGGCGGCCTCGCCGGATTCCAGGGTCGCGGTGACGGTTTCGCCGGCGAGCCGGATTCGGATACTTTCCATCGCGGGCGTCTTTCTGCCGGGGGATGCGGAGGAGCCCCGCTCCGGGGCCGGTTCGCCGTGGAGCCCGGCAACGCCACCGAGGACGAGGACCATTGCCGCCGCCAGTGATGTCGCGGCGTGTCGTGCGTGCTTCATGGATCGTGTCCTTGATCGGTCACCGGGACGGGGAATGTGGCTGGCGGGATCGTGATCACGCTCGCGAGGTCTGCCGCGAAGCCATGATGGCGACGACCGCGCACGCGACGAGGGCGACCGCGCTGACCGCGAAGGTGCTGCGGTAGCCGCTCGCGTCGTAGGCAAGGCCGCCCAGGGTGGCGCCGAGCGCGATGGCGAGCTGGACGACTGCGACCATGAGCCCGCCACCGGCCTCGGCTTCGTCGGGCAAGACCCGGCTCAGCCACGTCCACCAGGCGACGGGCGCCGCCGTGCCGATCAGCCCCCAGGCGGCCAGCAGCAGCGCCACCGCGACGGGTGTGCCGCCCAACGCCATGAGCAAGACCGCAATGGCCGCCATCCCGAGGGGCATCGCGACCAGGAGGCTGTGGAGCCGCGACCGGAGGAGGAAGCCGATGAGGTAGGTTCCGAGCACGCCGGCTCCGCCGATGAGCATCAGGATCAGGGACAAAGTCGGGACGTCGAGTTTCGTCACCGTCTCGAGGAACGGCCGCAGGTAGGTGTAGAGGGCGAACTGCCCGAGGAAGAACAGCGAGATGGCGAGCATTCCGAGGGGGACTTGGCGGCGCCGAAGGACCCGGAACACCGTGCCACCACCGGCCGTGCGCGCGGACGGCATCGCCGGAAGGCTCGCGAGGAACCAGGCGAGCGTCAACGCCCCGAGCGGCACGACGAGGAAGAACGCCCCGCGCCAGCCGATGTAGTGTCCGAGGAAGCTGCCCAGGGGCGCGGCCACCGTGGTGGCCAACGCGTTGCCGCCGTTCAACATCCCGAGGCCCCGGGGAACCTGCTCCGCCGGGACCAGGCGCATGACGATGGCGGCGGACATCGACCAGAACCCGCCGATGACCACCCCCACCAGAGCGCGTCCGGCCATGAACACCGCTGCGTTCGGGGCGAGGGCCACCATCAGCCCCGATCCCATCATCAGGATCGTCAGGGCCACCAGGACGGTACGGCGGTCGATGCCGCGCGTGGCGGACGCGATGACGAGGCTCGTCAGGAGCGCGAAGAGCCCCGAGACGGCGATGGCCTGCCCCGCGTGCCCCTCGGTGATGTTGAGGTCGGAGGCGATGGGCGTCAGCAGGCTGACGGGCATGAACTCCGAGGCCACGAGCGTCGTGGAGCAGAGGGTCATGGCGAGCACCGCACCCCATCCGCGCGACGCCCCGACCCCCGTCTCTGGGGCGAGCGATCCACGTTCGATGCAGACTTCCTTCGGATTCATGGGCATCCCGCCCCTTCCCTGTGATTTGTGCTCGCCTGTGATTCATGCGCGCGCAGCCCCGCCCCGGGTCGGGCCCGCGAGAGCTCCGGCAGGGTCCGCGTCGCCGGTGTCAGGCTCCGTATTGTCGGTCGGAGACCTTCTCCATCCAATCGACGGCGCCGCCGTTCAGCGCCTCCTGGATGGCCATGTGGCTCATGGCGGTGGTCGGCCCGGCACCGTGCCAGTGCTTTTCACCCGGTGGGAACCAGACCACGTCGCCGGGGCGGACGTCTTCGATGGGACCGCCGTCGCGCTGGACCCGCCCGCAACCCGCCGTGACGATGAGCGTCTGGCCGAGTGGATGAGTGTGCCACGCCGTGCGGGCGCCGGGCTCGAAGGTCACCAGAGCACCGCTCGCGCGGGCCGGCTCCGTCGCGCCGAACAGCGGGTCGATGCGGACGGTGCCGCTGAACCAGGCGTCCGGCCCCTTGGCCGACGGCTGCGAGCCGACGCGCTTGATCTCCATGAACCATGCTCCAGCGAGAATGACGGCCCGATGCGCTGCGAGCACGCCGAGCCGGGGCGTGTGCGTAACTAGCCCCCGGGATCGGATCGGATTAGGGGCTCGTACCGACATGGGGTCATGAGCGAGGCTTATGGATGCTGCGGGAAAGCCTGAACGACCTCACCGCCTTCCTCGCGGTGGCCCGCCTGGGCAGCTTCACGAAAGCGGCGGCGCAGCTGGGGGTTTCGCAGCCGGCGCTCAGTCAGACCGTGCGTGCCCTCGAGACACGTCTCGGCATCCGGTTGCTGGCCCGGACGACCCGCAGCGTGTCGGCGACGGAGGCCGGCGAGCGCCTCCTGAAGGCCGTCGGGCCGCGCTTCGACGAAATCGAAGCCGGACTCGTCGCCTTGGCCGAGATGCGCGGCCGGCCTGCGGGGACGCTGCGCATCACCGCCGACGAGCATGCGGCCAAGACGGTCCTCTGGCCGGCCCTCCGGCGTCTCCTGCCGGCCTACCCCGACATCAAGGTCGAGACGAGCATCGACTACGGCCTGACCGACATCGTCGCCGAAGGGTTCGATGCCGGCATCCGGCTCGGCGGGATGGTGGCCCGGGACATGACCGCGGTCCGGATCGGGCCCGACATGCGCATGGCCGCGGTCGGCGCACCGGCCTACTTCGCCACGCGTCCGCCCCCGCGCCGGCCGGAGGACCTCACCGACCACGCCTGCATCAACCTACGGCTGCCGACCCTGGGGGCGCTCTACGCCTGGGAGTTCGAGAACGAGGGGCGCACCCTGCATGTGCGGGTGGAGGGGCAACTCGTCTTCAACTCGGTCACGCTGATCCTCGAAGCGGCGTTGGACGGTTTTGGCATCGCATACCTGCCCCAGGATCAGGTGCAGGGGCATGTCGCGACGGGACGCCTGGTGCCGGTGCTCGCACCGTGGTGCGAGCCGTTCTCCGGCTATCACCTCTATCACGCCAGCCGCCCCCCCCTCACACCGGCCCTCGCCGCGCTCGTGGAGGCGCTTCGGTACGGCGACTAGGACGAAAGTTCGAGGCATTGGTTGAACCGGAAGGCACATGATCCCTTGCGGTTCTCCTGACGAAGGTGGTGGGCCCGGCAGATGTGGAATAGATAAACAAATAGAGTGTGTTAGAACGAAGTGCGGGATGATTGCCCACTCTGGTGGATAAGGGTTATTTCCTGCCGCCCCCGCACCTCTCTGAGGCAGCTTCGGTCGCCGCCGTCCCCTTTTCGATCCCTGGTTGGAAGGTCTCCGCGAATCAGAGCGTGACGCTCCCGCGGCAATGATTCGTTTCGAGTTATCCCCAGTCCGCACAGGGCAGCGACGCCGCAATTGACCGCAGAACCGGGACCGTATGTTCCTTCTTTGTTCTTAGGAGGAGCCTGCCGATGACCGCCGCACAGATCGCCGAGATGGCGTCGATGAGCCAAGCCGAGGTCATCGCCCTTGCCTACGAGGAGGCGGCCGGCGGCGATGTCGGTCAGGCACTGCGCGACGCGGCCGAAGACCTCCTCGCCCTCGAAGACCGGCTTGCCACGACTGAGCGGCTCGTCTCCCGCGGCTTCGTCCGGGCTGGTACGCGAACCAAGCGCGCTTGAGATGGAGCGCCTCTGCGATGTCCGGGCCGAGCGCCTCGTCATCACCTGCGGACCGTGCGACCGCCGCGGCGTCTATCGCATCGACGGCCTGCGGCAGCGGTTCGGGGATCACGCTTCGGTGCTGGACGTCTACCTCAGGCTCACGCAAACCTGCCGCTACCAGCGCGAGGTCGGGAGCCGCCAGCCAAACGTCTATAGCGTCGGCTGCCGGGCCAAGCTCGACACCACCGGGACCGCGGCGAAAGGCGGCCTGCCGTCGAGGACATGAGCGGATGTGCAACCTCTACAGCCTGGTGACGTCGCAGGCGGAGATTAGGGAATCCTTCGGCGTCACGGTCGATCGCACCGGCAACCTGCCGGCCATGCCGGGGATCTTCCCTGACCAGCGCGCGCCGATCGTGCGGGTCGACGCGGACGGTCAGCGCGTGATGGAGATGTTCCGCTGGGGCATCCCCGGGCCGAAGCAGTTCGGCGAGCACCCCGTCACCAACGTGCGCAACGTGAAGAGCCCGCACTGGCGGCCTTGGCTGAAGCCCGAGTTCCGCTGCCTGGTCCCGGTCTCATCCTTCAGCGAGTACGCCGACACCAAGCCGAAGAAGACCCCGACGTGGTTCGCCCTCGACGACGCGCGCCCTCTGTTCGCCTTCGCGGGTATCTGGCGCTCCTGGACCGGCGTGCGTGGAACGAAGGCCGAGAACCCCGACCGGATCGAGGAGGAGCACCACCTGTTCTCGTTCCTCACCTGTGAGCCGAACGGCGTCGTCGGCCCGATCCATCCCAAGGCCATGCCGGTGCTGCTGACGACGCCGGAGGAGTGGAGCACGTGGCTCGCCGCCCCCACGGAGATCGCCCTGGAGCTTCAGCGCCCGCTGCCGGATGCCGAGATGCGGATCGTGGCGCAGGGCGCGCGGCGGGATCCGGCGGCGTGATGGTTACCGACGCAGTTCGTCATCCCACGACTGGGTGTTGTACGAATCTGAGCGAACCTGAGCCGCTCGCTTGATAGGTCGACGCCGTGTCGAGGCCAGCCGCTTTGCAGCTGTTGCCCGCCTGACCCTCTTTGCTTGCAGGGACACATACCTCGATTTGGTAGTTTGAGATGTGTCATAGCTTGCAACTATCACTTCTTCAGGCAACGTTCTAGTTGGTGTCCTCGCGATCCGATGTAAGACCGCTTTGTTTTCGTCAGATATACAGCCCGAACATACAAAATTGTAGGAATCGGGCAGCCGAGGTCGCAGAACGAAAGCTTCCATCGCCTTTTTTGCTCGTGCGCCAAGCTTTTCCAGTGCAATCAGATCTGGATCAGTAAATCGAGGCGGATCGCCCGACTTCGAAAAAGCGTGCTCGGTAATAATTAGACTTGCAAGGCCGATGGCGAAGCCGGTTTTAGCTGCGAATCGCATCTATCGGTCTCAGTCTCTTCAACGATAATGCCGCAGATTGCATCGCCTTGGTTAATAGGATCTTCGCAGGGCGAACTTTTCGCCAGAAGCGCGGCGGATCGCTCAACCGCGGGTATGGAACATGGTAAGGAACGCGAAGTTTGAACCCCACGCCCCGAGGGAAAACGCATGCCGTCAGATGGAAAGCGCGATAGGGCTGTCAGTGCGGATGTTGAGTCTGCTCTCAACGCATACGGTTTCGTTGGCGCCTGGGAAAATGATTTACATGCGGACCGTGTTTACCTCTCGGGATCGCTGATCGAATTGATGGGTATCGCACCTGAGAACGCTGTTTGTGGCGTGCCGCTATCCGTTTTTCTGACCGGCATTCACCCTGATGATCGAGAGCGTGTCGCCGAGCTCGCCCACAAGGCGCATGTCAGTCTCGGACGGTTTGCGGCACAATTCCGAACCGTGTGTGCTGATGGAAGCGTACGTTGGGTTTCTGCGCGTGGACAAGTCGATGCGGACGGGAAAGGCCAGGGCCCTCGCTGCATCGGCATGGCCGTTGATATAACGAATGCCCGCGCCGGCAATTGCGACGCCGGCCGGCGGATCGATGTCATCGAAAGCCTAGTCGACAACCTGATATCCCTTAAGAATATTTTGCTAGAAGAGGATTCGAGCGTTTTAAAAATGCTCGTTGACATGCTGTTACTTGAGCTTGGAAAAGAACTTTCTAAGGAAGGTTTTGATATTACATCCAAGAGCTTGCATTGACTTTTTGACAATTCCAAAGCGATTAATTGCAGGCGTCAAAATCACATGGGATAGTAAAATCGATTTTTGATAGCTGAAATTTACGCCTGCTTGCGCGTGCTCTTCGATGACGCGGTTCGGGCTGTCACGTATCAATCTGGTGATCACCTAAGCGAGGTTGTCGCTGCTGCAAGCGGGTACGCAAATGACGAATCATATCCTGCGATCTGAGCTTACCATGCGAAGAATTGCGGAAAGTATCGGCATTGGAATCGATGCGTTTGGGCCGAACGCAAGCACGCTGGATACAGAGCTAGCGCAATCCGCTTCGCTTATGAAAAGCTTTCTATCTATCCATGATCCTGAATTGCGCAAAAAGTGCTTGGCCTTTGTATTGCAGATTGCGGCCGAATCGGTCAATGAAAGCTCTTGCGGAGCCCCCGCTGATCTGACCAAAATCTAGGCGACTGCATGCGCGCCCTATCCGCCCTACTAATCTGGCTGTTCGGGCGGTAGGCCCTATCTGGCGAGTATGGCCAACGCACCTCAGACCACCGGCGAGCTGTTCAAAGCGAAGGCCGTGACCGAAGCGGACATCGTCGCTGCGGTGGACGCCTTCATGGCCGATCCGGGCACCACGGCGTTC
Organism: Methylobacterium sp. Leaf100; assembly: GCF_001422845.1. Classification (NCBI taxonomy): domain Bacteria; kingdom Pseudomonadati; phylum Pseudomonadota; class Alphaproteobacteria; order Hyphomicrobiales; family Methylobacteriaceae; genus Methylobacterium; species Methylobacterium sp. Leaf100. The sequence goes on from NZ_LMMW01000028.1 coordinate 11,817, forward strand.
CTGTTCGGCGAGGGGTATCGCCTCGACCTCGCCGAGGCCGTACGCGCGCACGAGTGGGCCTCCGTCACGATGGCGAACAAGGATGCGACGGACCACCTGAAGCGCGCCGCTGTGCGCACTGCGATCCTGCTCGCGCGGCCCGAGAAGGTGTGAGTATGGAGCGCCCTATCCGATGGCGTGATGGCCTCGCCGTTTTGCTGGAACACGGCGACCTCGAGCATATGGCCAATGCCTTTGAGGTATCGGAGCGCTACGGAAAGTCGAACCGTAACGAGCTCGTTTGCATGCTTGGCTACATGCGGGGCGTGGTCCTGCGGGACATCCGCCCCTACTCTGAGGGCTGGTATCTGCTGACACGCCGCGGCGTGGCGAAGCGTGCACGGAGTCGGGCAAAGGGTCCAGCTGGCGCCTGAAAAGCAAGAAGCCCGGACGCCAGTGCAGGCACCGGGCCCAGATAGGGGAACGACTGTGAGCGACAACGTCCTGCCGTTTCGTCGACCAGAAGGGGCGCCGGGCGAGATCGCGGACGTGGAAGGCAGTATCTGGCTGCCGGGTCGCCGCAAAGTCGCACATGGCCAGATCTCGGTCACGTGGGGGCAGGCGTGCGTTGCTGAGATGTTCGGTTGGACCGTCGTCGAGGGATCGGAGATCGCCGGTCGCGTGATCATCCATCGCTCGCCGGCTGAGGGCCATGCCGATGATCGATGAAGCTGACATCGCCGTCGGGCGCCTGCTGCCGTTCGCGGCCGGGCTCGGCGTCGACGAACTTACGCTGCGCCTGATCGCCCTAACGGTCTGGACGGACAGCGTGGAGCGGACGGCCGAGGAGAAGAGCGCGGAGGTCCGACGGCGGCTAATGCGGGCTGCGGAGGCGGGCCTTTCCTAAGAAGCTGGAATAAGATGGCTGGCGAATTTGGCTTTGCGCACAATCTGGCCGATTTGGATTTTAGATTTGCATGGCTTGTATTCAAAATTAAGAGTTTAATTTTTCAATCTCGACCTCGCGTTCTTTCAGCATAACATCGATAAGCTCAACTCTTCTCTGTGCTGCCAGTATTTCTTCATCGCCCATGTTAATATAGAAACTTAGAGTGGTACTTCGTGTTGCTTGGACATATACTGGGAAATCTATACCATAGCGCCCCTTTGTGAATTGTGAGGGGTCCATCTTATTAGAGCTGTCGCTATCGTATAGAATACCACCGTTACCGTCTAAAACCTTTATTCTGGGCTGAATATTTCCAGACTCATGCACGCTTCCCTCGCATCGAACCACAAAAGTTAGATCCGCCGGATAACTTGGGACGATGAAATCTAGAGCCCAGCCGCCAATTATAAAACTTTTACCACCGGCCTCCCGGCGTACGTCATCGCAGATGATTGCATTATCAACAGATACCCTGGCAAATTTCATGGCTTGTTTCTGCTTACGAGGGATACAAAATTCTCCATATAGTTCCCTTTTGTTTTTATCTCTGCTCCACCATTATCGTAGATGAGGCATCGAACTTCAAGATTATTAGATGTCGTGCGGGGAGGTCCCTTTGGTTTGGCTGCTTTGACTGAATAAGTAATAATTTGTTGCTCATGATGAACTTCGCGGTACCTCATGCCAACGTCAATGAAAACTCTATTGCTGTCGTCGGCGTCGACCAGGGCGAATTCGAGCTTTACACGGAGCGAATAGCAAAGTTCTGCTATTGTCTTGATTGTCATATTCGATGGCTCAGAAAAAAGTTTGCTAACTGAGCCCTCGTCCCTACCCATCATTACGGCGACTTTTTTCCGTGGGTAGCCATCTACATTTTTTCGATGCTCAGCGGCAGCGAGAAGTGAACCAAATATCCGCGCCTTCATTACGTCTACAGCGTAGAGGCGCATATACTTGTTGTCATTCTCCGTAGAGGGAAGGTTTGTCGACATTGCTTGCCAGACCTAAAAAATAATCACCCACTTCGTTTCCTTGGCAGGGAGGGATGCCAGGAAGACGGCGCTCAAGATCTCCGACAGCAGCTATTGCTGCGGCGGTGTACGCTTTCGTCGTACCAACGTCGTGCCTGTCTCTCATGTCCGTGCCAATGAATAGGCCGCGAGCGTACAGCCGACCGAAGAGTCTCCATCCTGGTTTTGGTTTCCGATAGCAGATGGTCCAAGCCTCGCTGAGATCGCGGAGCCGTTCGACGTCCGGCTTCTTCGACGAATCGCCCGCTAGGCTGACTCGGAAGTAATAGCCATGAATAATCAGGGAATTTTGGGCGTCCGCGTGACGATCCGAAAAGCCTATCGCGGCGCTTTGACCATCTAGGATCGAGAGCATCCATGGCAGCACCCAAATTTGATTGCCGTCGTCGCGTTCTCGAACGCGCGGCTCCACCCGAACAAACCCCAGGCTCGGCAGATCCGGCAGAACAGCATGTGGGGGGCTTGAGATAGAAGTCAACTGCCCATTGGGGTTATCGTTATCATGACCGCCGCAGATGGTAACTGAGACACAGACATGGGCGCTAGGCCAAGCTGCGAACTCGCCTGCCATCGAACAAACAAAAAACCCGCCGCGGCCTAAGCCGGGCGGGTGAAGTGAGGATGAGGACGCCCCGCCAAGGGGCATATCCGGCGTTGCATGTGGCATGCCAGGACTACGTCGGCGACGACCCCGGCACGAGCCGCTCCCCGGTCTGGAACAGGTCCTTCATCCAGATCGGCGCGTTCTGGATCATGGGACGCGGGTCCGGTCGCACGGCCAAGATGCCGATCGACAGGACGGCGGCCACCAGCATGGCGATTCCCACCGCGACGCGGTCGCCCGTCGGCACGACACCGTTCGCTGCCCCGCGCGGGATCACGTGCAGGACCGCCGCCACCACCGAGAGCAGCTTCAGCGGCGCGAACAGCTCCGAGTTCAGGAAAGCCGGGTCGAAGTGCGAGAGCCGCGCCACGACCCGCATCCAGGCCTGCCCGTCCTGCGAGAGCCACGATAGGCTGATCCCGACGATGAGGTAGTCGGTGTTCGCCTGGGAGCCGGTCCAGACCGCGCGCGCCGCGGCCCCGATGTAGTAAAACAGCGCCATCGTCGCCATCACGCCGACCAGCACGTCGACGGCGATGTTGATGTCGTTGTTCGGCACGAAGGCGTTGATCACGAGGTAGCCGATGGTCAGGATCGCGACCGTCCAGCCGATCGTGCTTCGGATGTTCTCGGGACGATCGTCGTCGTAGATGGTGTGCTTCACCGGCCTTCATCCTCTGTCCTGCGGCGGGTTGGGTCGAAGGTCGCCAGCATCCCGTCGACCAGGGCGCGGACGTCCCCGGTGTTCATCCTCTGGCCGTCGAATTGGCGGGCGGTCCGGCGCGTGCGCCGGCGAGCGATGACGGTCTTGCGTCGGGCGATCACCGCCGACGCGGCAGTGTTCGCGCTCTCCCGCTGAAGCCCGCCCTGCGCGGCCAGATTGCTCGCCATGGCGGCATCGAGGCGCGAGGTTTGCTCGGCGGCCTTGGCCAGCCCGAGCCAGGACATGAAGCGCGCCCACATCAGGTCCGCTCCCGGTCGCTACGGTCCGGGCTGCGCTCGAGGCGGCGCGCGATTCCTTCGAGCGCCGCCGTCGTGTTTCCGAACCCGTGGATCACTTTCTCGACGAGGATCGCGATCTGGTGGCTGTGGTCGCCGACGGCCTTGCCGCTCGTGTCGATGAGGGAGCGCAGCTCCTGCAGCGCGCCCTTCACGCCGTCGGCCGAGTTCTTCGACGCCTCGATCGCGATGATGAAGCGCTCAATGTGGCTGGAGACCAGGGCGTCCTTGTCCTTGTAGACCTTCACGAGGGCGGCCATCAGGATGGCGCTCAGGCCCCACCCTCCGTACTCCTTGAGCAGACCGGCGAAATCCATCGGGGTCATGCGTCAGCGCCGCCCATTCCTTGGCAGCAACGCCGTGATCTGGTTGTCCTTGATCTGCGAGGACCGCGACGAGCCGAGCCAGAACGCGATGGCGGTGCCGAGCGCGAGGTTCGAGGCGCCATAGGCCTGGCTGAGCAGCTGGTAGACCCGCTCGGGGATCTCGGCCTGGACGAAGTAGAGCGCCACCGTCAGCGTGATCCACGCCAGGAAGATGAGCAGCGTGACGATCGCCGGCATGTTCTGGACCCAGGACTGGGTCTGAACGAGGCCGAGCTGCATGGCCCGGGCGTTGGCGATGTCGGCGAGGTAGTCCGCCTGCGTCTTGGCGTCGGCCTCGATGGCGGCGAGCTTCATCTGCGCGCCGGCCGGGTCGGCCGCCACGGCCTGCGTGATGGCTTCGGGTGTCGGCGGCACGCCCAGCGCCGCGCCGATCGCGGCCGCCGCGCCGCGCCCGACTGCCCCGCCGATGGTGCCGCCAAGGGGCCCGCCCGCGATGCTGCCGATGAGCGAGCCGAGCGACGGGAGCCCGGCCTGGGCGAGTTGCCCGGCCGCCTGCATCCAGTTTTCCATGGTCAGTCCCCTCTTGCGGTAAGCGGCACGGTCTGCCCGGCGAGCGCGTGCGTGCAGTCGCCGAGGAACTGAATTTGGCCGTCCGTCACGAACGAGTGGCAGACTGCAGGGGGCGCACCGTCCACGCCCGCGTCGGAGCCGTCGTAACGAACGAGGACGGATGGGGTCAGCGTCGGGCGGTCATGATTGCCGTTGAAGCCCCAGCCGCCGGGGGCCACGCTTACGGCGTGAAGGCTTCGACATCCGGGGCAGTGGAACCCCACTCGCCCGCCTTCAAGCGTGCGCAGAACACCACGTGCACCCATGGTCACGACGCCTTCTTGGTGAAGAGGGAGGCGAGCCACGAGCCGAGGCTGCCGGTCTGGACGGTGGGGGCCGGTGCCGGCGCGGGCTTCGCCACGATCCCGCTGTTGCGCGGGGCCGGCGTCACGAGCGGGCCGACAGGCTTACTGGTGACCGGCGGTGTCGGGATCGCCACGGTGATGCCGCCCGGAGAATGGCAAGCGGCCAGCAGCGCAGCGCGGAAGTCGCGGAAGTACCCTGCGATCAGGTCGGCCTTGTCGGTGCCGTTGATGATCGCCCGGGCGCCCACGGGGATGATCGGCCCCCACGAGGTGGTCCGAGGATAAAGTTAGTGCACGGTTGGCCGCTCCGCCACGGGTAGCTTGGCCGGCGGAGCTGGTCGGGCGAGCGCAGCCGGCC
>NZ_LMMW01000029.1:0-15931 GCF_001422845.1 Methylobacterium sp. Leaf100
GCGCTCGCCCGACCAGCTCCGCCGGCCAAGCTACCCGTGGCGGAGCGGCCAACCGTGCACTAACTTTATCCTCGGACCACCTCGTGGGGGCCGATCAGCCTGAACCACGATCTTCGTCGGCGATCAGTCCTTTGCGACGAAATCGCACCATGTCGGTCTGTGCTCGGCCGTGCCGAATCGTTATGATCGGATTTGTGAAAACCGGATCAGGCCGATACCGCGACCCTCCCATTTGACTTCGCATTTAGATCCGACGGCTCCGGCATGGCCGCAGATTGACGTAGGTGCGCTCGTTCAACGTATCGTCGGCATGGCGTCTGGTGAGCGGCTGACGATCATCGGCGTTGATCGCGATGGCGTCGGCGAAATCCTTGCGGATGGACTTGAGCGCAAACGGGGTGCGCTTCTCGTCACGTGCCGTGGATTCACCTCGACGCTGGGGATCCTCGAACGACTTCTCGATGATCTCGCCGATCTCGCCCTTGCCCACTGGCCTCACTGGGACGAATCGGACGCATCCCGCACGGCAGAGGAAGCCGGACCTCCGAATGCGAGCCTCTCATCTTTAAGTTCCGATCCCTGGTGGGCGGCGGCAGCCAGGCGCGCTAGCCTCGGCCTATCGCCACGCTTCCATCGGATGGCACGGGAACTCGAGTTCAATTACCTCCTTCGCGCAGTCGGATCTCTCGGCGTTATTCTCGTTTGGGAGGTGGATCCAGCGTCAGGCAAACGAGCGGGTCCGGTAATAGATGCGATTGACTGGTGCGCCCGACATGGCGCAGCAGTCGTGACGACATTGACCGTGCTTCCGCCGGCGGTCGCGCCCTACGACCGCATTCTCTACGGGGCCCTCGAACTGGCATGTCCCCAGGCTACGGTAAGGGAGCGGTTCATCGCCCCAACGCCCGGTGCGCATCACGCCAGCGTGATTGAGCAGCGCGTGGCTGCTGCATTGGCGCAGGATGACGACCTTCGCGGTCTCTTCGTCTGCAATGCGCCGGTGGCAGTCGGCGACTGGGGTGCACGGGTGCGGGTCGATCTACTATGCTCGGCCCACTTGGTCGTCGTGGAACTCGACGGGCCCGAACATCGGGCCGAGCCGAAGTTCGGCGCCGACCGTCACCGCGACTACCAGCTGTTGACGTCCGGCTACCTCATCCTGCGCTTAACCAACGAACAGGTCGCGGCTGACCTTGCTCTATCAATCGAAAAAATTCGCGGCGTCGTCGACCTGCGGCGTCGCAGGCATGAGGGATGACCCATGAGCGAACCCCCAACGTCAAAGCAGGCGTTGATCCTCTGGTGCCTCCTGGGCCGCTCCGGAAGCGCCCTCCAGAGCGTTATCGTGCCAAAGATCGAGAGAGCCGACCGTGAGGCACTCATCGCGGCCCATCTCCTCGAAGCTCATAAGCAGGGCCGTTCACTTCGGCTCACCGTCACCGATGAGGGCTGGAATTGGGCCGGTGCCCATCTGCGCGACCCGCTGCCGCCGAGCCTCCGCGTGCTGCAGGACTGGCTGGAGCTCCTTCACGCGCATCTCGAAGCAAACGCCGCGACGCTCGCCGAGTTCATCGGTCCGATGCGCGCGGAGACGGAACCCGTCCCGGCCTCGAAAGCAAAGGTCCCGGCAAAATCAAGATCGAAAGATCCACCGAACTCCAAGGTGGCGCGCAAGCCGAAATCCGCTTCGGGCCCGGCGCCCGCGCGGATCCGTGAGCGGATCGAAGCGGCATACCTGGCCCTAACGGGCGGCGAGCGGGCCACGGCCGTGCGCTTGAGTGCGCTGCGTGCGCATCTCGCCGACGTCGATCGCGCGACGCTGGACGCGGGTCTAGCCGCGATCCTACGCGGTGATCCCAACGCGCGGCTGAGCCAGTTCAGCGATCCCAAATCCCTAGATGCTGTCGAGCGAGAGGCCGCCTACGCACCGGCCGGCGAGCCCTTCCATATTCTCTGGATTCAATCGTGAGAAACGCCCTTCGTATGAGCGACGCCGCCCGCACGCACGACGCCCTCGACGCCTTGCGGAGTGTCGATTTCGATTGGGTGCGCACCCTCGATAGCATCTGGATCGACGCCGAGCCGACCGGCGGCCCCAACGAGCGGCTCGTTCCCGAGATCGTCGCCGACCTACATCGGAAGGCCCGGCAGCCGGCCGACCGCGCTCCAGGCCAAGTCCTCGTTGGCCAGTCCGGCGTCGGCAAGACCCACCTCGTCGGGCAGCTTCGGCGCGAGGCCTGGGCCACCGGCGCCTGGTTCGTGCCCCTAGACGTGCTCGGACTTACGGATTTCTGGCGCAGTGCAGCCCTGAGCTTCGTCACCGCGCTTCTCCAAACTATGCCGAACGGCCGCCGGCAATCGGATGCCGTGCTGGCCGGGGTCGCGCGCCGCTTCCACGTCGAGGAACAGGTCGAGGCCGCGTTTAATACGCCGAGCATCGACACGCGGCGCATCGTCGACGTGCTCGTGCGGGCTCTGATGAGCGTCGATCCAGGACGCGCGCTCAAGCACCTCGACGTGTTCCGCGCCCTCTGCCTCCTGCGCTCGCAGGATTTCAGCGCCGTCGGCCTCGCCCACGCCTGGCTCCAGGGCTACGAGGCCGATCCGGCGGAGCGCACCGCCCTGGGCTTCAAGACGCCCCCGCCGGCCCCCGTAGAGGTCGTGCGCGGCATGTGCTGGATTATGGCGCTGAGCGGACCGACCCTCGTCGCTGTCGACCAGATCGACGGCATCATCGACACGAGCCGCCTCGCGGGCGGCGACGGCCTCGAACCGGAGACGAGTCTCACGGAAGTGCTCTCGGCAGGGCTGCTCGAGCTCAGCATCGTCTGCGACCGCAGCATGACCGTCGTGACCTGCCTCCAGGAATCCTGGGAGCGCATCAAGACGCGCGGCCTCCAGCCAATGCGCGAGCGCTTCGGCGAACCCAGGGGCCTCGTCGGCATGAACGAGCGGTCCGCCGCCGCGGCGCTCGTCGCCGGGCGGCTAGCGCCGGCCTACGCGGAGGCTGGCTTCGCACCGCCCACCAGAACCTGGCCGTTCAGCGATGAGGCGATTGCGGATGCAGCGGCCTTCGGGATGATGCCCCGCACCTTGCTGATGCGCTGCGATGCCTTTCGGCGCCACTGCCTCGCGACGGAGACGGTCGGACCCTGCACCTCACTCCTCGACCCGTCGGGGCAGTCTCCCATCGCGATCCCGGACTCGGAGTTCGACCTCGCTGCGGCCCGCCGGGCGGCCGACATCACGGGCATCCACAGCGTCGAGGATGGATGGCTTGGCCGACTCCTGTGCGACGCCTTCGACATCTACGCCCTGGAGGACGATCCCGACGATACCCTCGACGTGGCGAGCAAGGGCGAGCCCGACCAGAAGATCCCGCCCCTGCACGGCCGCCTGACCTTCATCCACCGCGACGAGAACGACCGCGAGCGTCACGTTTGCTACCGGGCGCTCCAGCACCAGAACGCCATCGCCTTCCAGGCCCGGCTCCGTGCGGCGCTCACGGCTTCGGGCATCTCGGCACGCATCCCCGACCGCGCCCTGCTCCTCGTTCGGCGCGGGCCCATGCCGGGCGGTGCAAAGACGAAGGCGCTCTTCGACGCCTTCTCGGCGGCGGGCGGCCAGTTGATCGATCCCACGGACGACGACCTGCGCACGTTTGTGGCCCTGCGCGACCTGCGAGCGCGGGCGCAAGCCGAAGGCATGTCCGATCGCTTCGAGCGCTGGCTTCGGGCGGAGCAGCCGCTTCTGTCAACCGCCTTCTTCAAGGATGCACGTCTTGCCCATGCGCCCCGCGCCAGCGAGACAACCCCGGTGGATCAGCCGCCTGTCGTTCCAGAGAAGCCAGCACCCTCACCAAATCAACCATCCGCGCCGCCCATTGAGACGCGTTCGTCCAACACGCCGAGCGTTCCCCGGGGCGAGCTGATGACGCCGCCAGAGGTAATTCTGGTCGGCCACCGCCTCACGCCCGAGGCGCCTCCCGTCACCCTGCCGACTCGCCTGCTAATGCGCCACACTGCGATCATAGCGGGCTCTGGGTCGGGCAAGACGGTGCTGCTGCGCCGCCTCGTGGAGGAGGCGGCGCTGGCGGGCATTCCGGCCATCGTGATCGACCCCAACAACGACCTCGCGCGCCTCGGCGATGCCTGGCCTGAGCGGCCGGAGGGCTTCTCACAGGACGACCAGGCCAAGGCAGCTCACTATCGCGCGGCGGTCGAGGTGATCGTGTGGACGCCTGGCGTGCATGCCGGCAATCCGCTGTTCCTTTCCGTGCTGCCCGACTTCGCCGAGGTCGGGGGCGACCGAGACGAGCGCCAGCAGGCTATCGAGATGGCGGTCGAGACTCTCGGGCCGTTGGCCGGCGCCAAGAACCGTCTACAGCTTGGGGTGCTTGCCGACGCGCTGCGGCGCTTCGCAGAAGGGGGTGGGGGCGACCTCGCCGCCTTCATGGATCTGCTCGCGGACCTACCGGACGGGATCAGCCAGATCGGCAGCGCCCCGAAGCACGCCCAGGCTATGGCGGACCAACTCCATGCGGCCATCGCAACGAACCCCCTCCTGCGCGTCGATGGCACGGTTCTCGACCCGCGCCAGCTGTTTACCGGACGCGATCCGGGACGCACGCGCATCTCGGTGATCAACCTGTCTGGTCTCGCTTCGGAAGCGGCCCGCGAGGATTTTGTGAACCGTCTCCAGATGATGCTGTTCGGCTGGATTAAGAAGAACCCGTCGCCGCGCGGCAGGCTCTACGTGATGGACGAGGCACAAAGCTTCCTGCCAGCACAGCGAACCTCGCCGAGCCTCGGCAGCGGGATCAAGTTGGTTGCGCAGGGTCGCAAGTATGGCCTCGGGATGATCGTCGCGACCCAGGTTCCGAAGGGCATCCACAACCAGGTTGTCTCGAACTGCACGACACAGTTTTTCGGTCGTCAGAGCGCGCCCGCGACCATCGCGGCGGCCCAAGAAATTCTTGCAGCGAGCGGAGGCAGCGGCGGCGACATCGGCAAGCTCAAGGCAGGCGAGTTCTACTTTGCCACTGAGGGGTCGGGGCGCCCGTCGAAGCTACGGACACCGCTCTGCCTGAGCTACCACCCAGCCAACCCGCCCACCCCAGAGCAGGTTGTACAAAAGGCTCAGCAATCCGCAGTCGTAAACAAATTCGGACCAGCGCCCACACGGTTGACATAAGCTAGGCCTTTACGCGAAGCTTTCTTGCAATCACACACCAGAGATAAAAACTTGTCCTCAATTTTTGCACTGATCAACGATATCGAAGCTGGGGATGTTGTTCTTCCGGCGATACAGCGCGATTTTGTCTGGGATACTGGACGAATCGAGAAGCTATTCGATTCACTTATGCGCGGCTATCCCGTCGGGATTGTGCTTCTGTGGGAAACTTATGAGAGCATTCAGTATAGGAGATTTGTTAAAGATTACCGATCCGAAGACCTCCCGATATACAAAGAAAATACCGACAAAAAGAGGATACGGTATGTCTTGGACGGTCAACAGAGATTAACTTCGATAAATATTGCCTTAAACGGGACACACGAAGGGAAAGAGTTTTATATCAACTTATTAAGTGGACTGGAGACAGACGATACAAGTGAAGAAAAATATCACTTCAAGTTTTCCTCCTTGAAAGAGATTCAGGATGAAAATGCCTTATATCTTGACGTAGACTCACAGGGCGACTCAGAGGACAAGCCAGAATACTGGTTTTCTTTGCCTAAATTATTGAAAATGCCGCCAATCGATGCATTAAAAATGAAATCTGACATCTCGGCCTCTTTAGGTCTTACTGACTCCGCCAAATTGAAACTTGACGAAAATATATCTCAGGTCAGATTCGTTTTTAACGAAAGTTCAGAGTGCCTGAAAACTCAAACCATCGACGCCAGTCTCCCAGCAGACTACAAGTCGCGAAAAACCGTATTCGATATATTAGAAATATTTGTTCGAATTAATAGCCAAGGGGTTCGACTCAGCCGATCTGACTTGATCGTAAGTATGCTCCGATTGTATTGGCCGGACGTAAGTAGTTTGCTCCCAAAGTTCATTGAAGAAATAAATAAGGGGTCAGACCTAAAAATTGACACTGACTTTGTAATAAGATGTCTTTTCTCTACATCCGGACTAGGCACAAGGCTCGATTTCGACTTATTGAGAAAAAAAGCCAATGTCGATTTGATTCGGCAGGCCTATGATCAATGCTTAGATGCCATTCGTTCTACAGTAGATTTTGTAAGAATTGATTGCAAGATTGATTCAGGTCGAATGATTGGAGGCCTGAACACTCTAATACCTTTTGTGCATTTTCTATATTTTAAGAAGACTAAAGCATTTAAAGCTGGAGACTCAAACGCTCGAAAAGCTTTATATTTGTTTGCTTTTTCAAAGATATTTACGCAACATTCTGACAGCAGGACTGGAGCTTTCATTCGAGACTTTATGAGCGAACCAGCGACGGACTTCCCAATGGCAGGAGCCGCAGCTTTCATAACGTGGAAAACAGGGTTTGATTGCGTGGACGACAATTTAATAGGTAACAATTCAGAGCTTGCTCTAAGCTTACTGCAAGGCAGGAACGGCGGAAAGGTTTTTTACAGCAAAAATTTACCGGAAATAGATCATATTTTCCCCCGTTCCACTATGGAAGAAAAATACGATAGTATTTTAGTTAATAATATAGGCAATCTGTGGATACTTCAGCAGCTCGCAAATAGAAATAAGTCAGCAAAAGATCCAAAAATCTTCTTGGCTGCCGTAGACAAAGGGCTCCTACTAAATGCATTAATCGATATAGATACGCTCGATAAGCGCAAATTTCGAAGCTTTGTCGACACTCGTCGAACAAAGATTGTAGATCTCGTTTGCAAAATGACGGGCCTTGCGGATGCTGATGTTAAATCGGCGTTTTCGAACGAAGAAGGCGAAGACGAGGATGAAGACTAAGTTGTGAATTTATAACGGGATTTGGATCGGGAACGAGATCGTCGGCATTTTCTCTGGAAGGAGATGTCGATGGCTCGATTTAACTGTCGGATGCAGATACGCCGCCATCGTGCGCAACATCGGCTTGGATGCGGTGGCCCAGTATGAGCTCTGTGAATCCATCTGGAGCGCGCTTAACGATCGCAACCTGTTCGAACTCGCCCACGTGCTCGACCTCCACAACGGCTTTCTCGATACGTTCGTGCCGCTTACCGTCATCGGCAACCACAAAGTCAAGCGAATCGTCAGCCGTCTCGCGGATGAGCGCCAGTTCCCCCATACCGTCGCGATCCTGCTCGTCTTCGGCGGCACGCTTTGGATCTATGCGGGCGACGAGCAAGCCTTCCTCGGCTCGAAGATGGATCGCATCGACGGGGACGATGCGATCCGGCCGGTTTCCCCCAGAACACGAGCCCATTTCGCTCCTTACGGCTAGCGAACTACCGGCTGCATCAAACGCTGATCGCCCTGCGCCGCCGCCATGCCCGGCTTCACCGCGTCCGCACGCGAACGCTTCACCTGACGAACGCCCAGCTCGTGCTGTAGGTTGGCGCTGGATCGCGGCACCTTCTCCTTGCCCTGAACCTCGCTGAGGACGCTGTGCTCCCCCCAGCGCCAAATGCGAGCCTCGTCGAGGCCGGGGAGGCTGTCTTAGTGAAAGCAGGAACGCAGGATGCGCTGGTAAGTCTCGAACCAAATAAGTAGGTCGTCTTGACCGTCTGAAGCCTTCAGACGAGGGATGCCGAGCGTCAGATTAATGACTGCATTCGACGCGCTCGTGGCGGCACGCAGACTGCAGTAAGTTAGCTGATGGCCAGGCAGTCGTAGCAATTAGTGGCGAAATAGGATTTTCGCGAACTGTTCGTCTATCAATTAAAGCTATTTCACCCACTCCTGCAATGGGAACCCTAGATCGTAGTGCGGCTGAGCGTAGCAGTCTTGTGGGACCAGATTCTAGCGGAAAACCCAACTGTCGATTCTAAGGAGCCGACCGGCGTGACACTGATTGACAGAGGCCCTCCTGCTCCAATCGAATAACTTTACCCTCAGCATTAAAGAAGGCTCTGCAGACGATCTTATGGAGCGCTACAGCGAGAAAGACATCCTCACCGAAGTTGGACAGAAAGCCTTCGAGGCTGCTCGGCAGTATGTGCGTGACGGTCGGGTTGTCGCCTTCGACCAGGACGATGAGCTCGTGTTCGGGCAGGTTCTCGGCACTGCCCGTCGGCCCTACGAGCAGACGATCGAACTTGAGGGCATTCGCGGTGATGTCGGCATCGCTGGAGAATGCACCTGTCCCGTCGGCTTCAACTGCAAGCATGTTGCGGCTGTGCTCCTCTTTGGGCTTCAGTCGGCAAACCGCCTCACTCGTCCGTCGGCGGAGGACCGCCTTGCCCGGCTCCTCTACGCGCCGGCACAGCGTTCCGGGGCATCGTCTGCCCATAACGTGAACACCGTGCCGGGCCTGGCTGCATGGCTTGAGGATCTCGACCGGGCTCAAGCCATGGCCGAGGAGAGCTATCCCAGCAGCATCGCGCAACGCCTCATCTATGTTCTCAGCCCGATTCCGTTCGGTAAAGGTGTTCCACGGCTCGGCGTCCAACCCATCTCTGCGCGCCTGCTCAAGGACGGCCGCTTCTCAAGGAACAACCGCCCTTACGAGGCTAGCGCGGCCCTGTCTGGAGCTCCCGCCAAGTTCCTGAGGCCCTCGGATCTCAAGATCCTTCGTGCGGTGACGTTACTCCGACGCGACTACGGAGCTGGGGCTTCCATCAGCTTCGCTGGCGACGGCGGTGCCGCGATCCTCGCCGAAGTTCTTGCCACCGGGCGAGCACGCTGGCTCGGACTCGATGGGCCGGTCCTCTCAGTGGGCCCACCACAATCCGGCCGAATCGTTTGGCGAACGGCCGGCGAGGCTGCGCTGGTGCCAGGGCTCGAACTTGACGGCCGGGGCATCGTTCTCAGCGCTACGCCACCGGTCTATGTCGATCCCGAGCAGGGTCTCATCGGAGTCATCGAGACGAGCCATCCGCCGCGTATCGCAGCAACACTGCTGGCTGCTCCGGAAGTGCCAGGCGCAGCAGTGGAGGCGTTCAACGCCGCTCTGACAAAGCGTGCACCCAGTCTTGCCGCTTTGGCGGTGCCCGAACCGAAGCGGGAACGTTTGGCAGGCGTAACACCTAAACCAGTTCTGAGTCTGTTCGCCGCTGATCTACCGCCCGAGTCAGCCTCACCATACGGCTACAACGGCTACGGCACACCGCCTGCTCCCGAACGGGTCGGGCTGGGCCGCCTCTCCTTCCGATACGGTTCTGTCACAATTCCTCTTAGAGAAGCCAAGCCCGTGGTGACGCGGCTGACGGGCGGACGCTTGATCGAGCTTCATCGTGATGCGGAGGCGGAGCGCCGTGCCATTGCGAGCCTGCTGGCCAACGATTTCGTCCCGTTGCCTGAGCGTCGCGCTCGGGTTCCGGCCACGCATGCGCATGACTTCGTCCCTGAAGGAGACGAGCTCGCTTGGCTCGACGCTCAGTTCCACATCCTGCCCCAGCTTCGGGCGGATGGCTGGGAGATCGAATTCTCCGACGACTTCCCGGGACGCCTGCTACGTGTCGGCGACAGCTTCGAGGCGGAGGTCCACGAGGGTTCGGGCATCGATTGGCTCGAGCTCCACCTCGGCGTCATTGTCGACGGCGAGCGGATCGACTTGATCGGTCCGATCGTGGCGATGATTGCCGCTCCAGGCTTCGATCTTGAGATGCTGGAAAGCGCGGCGGAGGACGACGAGGCCTCTTATCTGCCGTTGAGCGATGGGCGCGTTCTCGCCTTTCCGGCGGCGCGGCTCAAGACGATCGTGGCCGCGATCCACGATCTCGCCCTTGGCAACGGGGCGGAAGAGGGTCGCCTACGCCTCAGCCGTGCCGATGCAGCCGGTCTCGCGGCCTTCGAGGCGGCGATGCCGGATACAATCTGGCGCGGCGGCGAGCGCGTGCGCGAGATGGGGAGACGGCTCGGAGCGACTGGCGGGATACCGCCAGCCGTCCTTCCGCCGAGCTTTCGCGCTACGCTGCGGCCATACCAGCACGAGGGCGTATCGTGGCTCGCCTTTCTTCGCGATGTCGGTTTCGGCGGCGTGCTCGCGGATGACATGGGTCTTGGCAAGACGGTGCAGGCTCTCGCTCTGCTGGCCATCGAAAAGGCGCAGGGTCGGCTCGACGGTCCAGCCCTGGTAGTCGCTCCGACCAGCCTGATGGCGAACTGGCGCCGAGAGGCAGAGCGCTTCGCGCCTGACCTGCGCGTTCTGACTCTTCACGGGCATGATCGCGCGGATCGGTTCGGCACGATCCCCGACAGCGATCTCGTGCTGACGACCTATCCGTTGATCGCCCGCGACCACGCTGTGTTGGCAACCCGGACTTGGCCGCTGCTGCTTCTCGATGAAGCGCAGACGATCAAGAACCCGGATGCCGCGACGACGAAGCTGCTGCTCGGGATCGAGGCGCACCACCGTATCTGTCTGACTGGCACTCCGCTGGAGAACAACCTCGACGAGCTGTGGTCACTTTTCGCTTTCGCCTGTCCCGGCCTTCTCGGTGACCGCAAGAGCTTCGCGAAGGTCTGGCGTGGCCCGATTGAGAAGCAGGGCGATCGCGAGCGAAGCCGACTGTTGGCTCGGCGCGTGAAGCCGTTCCTGCTGCGCCGGACCAAGGCGGAGGTCGCCCGCGAGTTGCCGCCGAAGACCGAGATCGTCGAGCGCATCGATCTCCAGGGTTCGCAGCGCGACGTCTACGAGGGATTCCGCCTCTCCATGCACGCGCGCGTCAGCGCCGCGATTGCAGAGCGGGGTTTTGCCCGCAGCCGGATCATCATCCTCGACGCTCTGTTGAAGCTGCGCCAAGCCTGCTGCGACCCGCGCCTTCTGAAGCAGGCCGACGCGAGCAGCAAGGACAAGTCTCAATCGACGAGACGGACTACGGCCCGCAAGCCGACGATCCGGTCGAGCGATGCCGGGTCGGCCAAGCTTGATCGGCTGGAGGAGATGCTGGTCGAGCTGCTCGCGGAGGGACGCCGCATCCTCGTCTTCTCGCAGTTCACCTCGATGCTGCGCCTGATTCAGGAGCGGCTCACGAGGCGAGCCATCGCCTATGCACTCCTAACAGGAGCTACCCGCGACCGGGAGGCGGCGATCCTGCAATTCGAGAATGGCGATGCCAGCGTCTTCCTGGTCAGCTTGAAGGCCGGAGGGACGGGGCTGAACTTGATCGCCGCCGACACCGTGATCCTCTACGATCCCTGGTGGAACCCCGCAGTGGAGGATCAGGCCGTCGATCGTGCCTACCGGATCGGGCAGACCAAGCCGGTGTTCGTGCACAAGCTCGTGGCAAGTGGGACGATCGAGGAAAAGATGGAGATCCTGAAGGAGCGTAAAAGCGCGCTCGCTCAGTCCCTCTTTGATCCTGATGGCACACCAACTCTCGCGATGACGCAGGCCGATCTCGAACTTTCGCTGGCACCTGACTATTAAGTCAGCAATGCGATGCAGATAAGGCCACCCGGCGCGGTTTTTTCGTTCGCCAAGGGCCCGAACTGAAAGTTCGCGAGGACAAAAGGCACCCCCTACGCGGCTGCGCAAAATTTCTAGGACTTCGTGTTGATTAATGAGTCAAGAGTTTATGCCGTCGTTAAGCAGGCTTTAGCTACGGTTCACAACCCGAATTATAGCTTTCAAACGACTGAAGATGTAATTCCGAGCAGCGCAGATTTCTCTAATCTCGCCTACAGCCAGCGCACTATGGGACGTGCCGCTTGGCTTCCGCTCGTGTGATGCCAGCCGTCCGAGCGCCGTCGCCGAGACGTATATCGAAGGCATCTTCCGCGCCCCGATGTGACCCTTTTGCGCCGCGACGGGCTTCCCGGCGTAATGTGTGCGCACGCTAGGATGCTAAGTTATTGTAGGGATTGGAGGCACTTAGCATGTGGGAGCGCCGGGTCCTCCACCTTCGGAGGGCAACGCTCTATCCAGCTGAGCTACGGGTGCTGACCGCGGCGAAGATCTAGCCCATGGCGCCGTCGGGTGCAACGGGTGTGTGAGCAGGGAAAGGCCGGCCCGGTTCGCGGCCCCGGTGGGAGATCGACAGCGCCTCGCCGAATGCGCAAGCCCTGGCGGTCCAACGCCGAGCCGCCATTGCGACGAACCCGCTCCTGCCGGCCGACGGTACCGCCTTCGGCCAAAGGCAATTGTTTTCCGGCCCCGACCCTGCACGCACGCGCGTTTCGTCGAGCAACCTGTCGGCGCCTCGCTTGGGCGGCCTCGGGCGAGGATTTCGTCAACCGCCTCCAGATCGCGCTGTTCGACTGGATCGAGTCGAATGCCCCGCTGCACGGCCGCCTCTACGTCATGGCCGAGGCACGGAGCCACCTCCCGGGTCAGCACGACTACGAAGCCCAAAAAGCTCCGCCAAGCCCAGAAAGCTCCGCCGAGCCTCGACAGCGGGGGCGAGTTCGTGGCGCAGGGCTGCAGGGACGGCCTCGGGGCGACCGTCGAGACCTGAGTTTCCAAAGGAAACCACGCCCAGGTCGTCTCAAACCGCACGAGGCAACTCTTCCAGCACACGGTTGCGCCTGGCACCATCGCGGCCGCCCAGGAAATTCCGGGTGCGAGCGGGGGGAACGGCGGCCAATTCGGCAAGCTCAGGGTCGGCGAGTTCCACTACGCCAGCGGGGGTGCGGGAAGCGCGACAAGGCGGAGCACGCCACTGTGCTGGAATCGTCATCCCGCGAATCCTCCGACGCCCGAACAGGTCGCCGCGACGGCGCGACGGGCCCGGTTGGCCCCTGAACCGTGAAGGATCGCAGGCACGGGTGTGGGCGAGGGGCGATCGCGCCGTGCGGTCGCCCCTCGCCTCACTCTCGACATGCTGACCTTCGACATCCTAGACCCGCCGGGCAAGGGCGCCCCCAGTTCGCCCGGCAGTGTCGCAAGGGTTCTTCGTGAAGCGCGGTCGCCTCAAGATCGGCCATCCGGCCCCGACCCAGGATGCGCGTGCGACTCCGCGCTCCCAGAACGGGATCGAACCGCCCCTCGACCTGCTCGGGCCCGATGCACCGCGGATCGACCGACGCGAGGTCAATCTGCGCTGGCTCTGCGCCAGCACCCTCACGGGCCTGACCGGAGCGGGTCTCATCGGTGCGGCGATCCACGTCTCCTTTCAGAGCGACATCTCCTTCGCGGCGATCCCCGAGCGGGCGGCCGTGGTCGTCCGTCCGGCTCCGAGCGATGACGACATCGCCTTGGCCCGCAAGGGCGACCGCCTCGTGCGCAACCTGATGATCGCCTCGGCCAAGCAGAGTTTTCGGGCGCCCGTCACCGTGCGGCTCGCCGACCGGGAGATCATCAAGGTCCGCCCCTTCGTCCGGGTCACCACGGCCCTATCCATGACGACGGGCGTGTTCGCGGCCGAGATGCCCCGCTTCGATCCGATGAAGTTCACCTCCGACGAACCGGCGGAGCGTGCCGCCGATCCCGGCCTCGCCGAGGGGCCGGGCGGCGAGGTGTCGGTGGTCAAGCAGGACTTGGTCGGCCTCGCCGTCGATCCCGGCGCACCTGCCCTCACGGACGACGATGTCGTCGCGCAGGTCGAAGAGGAGCGCCGCCTCACCACCGAGGCCGGCCGGCGCAGTGCCGTGCCGGTGGCGCCGCAGATCATGCTGTCGCGCACCCTGCAGCAGGGTGGGGTCACGCCTGATTTCGATGGGCCGGCCGCACCCGTCGGGAAAAGTCCGTTCCAGTCCATCGACGTGCTCGTGGTGCCCGAGAACGTGACGAAGCTCGCCAAGGTCGGACTGCGGGCCGGCGACGTGTCACTCGTCGACGAGCGCGACCTCGCGCTCAAGCGTGGCGAGACCCTGGACATGGTCCTGCGTGCGACGGGGCAGGCCAGCGAGGAGCAGATCCGCGGCATCGTCTCGGCCCTGGGCGGGCGCGGACGCATCGCCGAACTCACCGAGGGGCAGCAGTTCCGCCTGCAGATCGCGCCCGGCCCGAAGCCCGGCGATCCAAGGCAGGTGACGCGGCTCATCCTTTACGGAGAGGGTGGCATCGAGGGCATCGCGGCCATCAACGATCGGGGCGCCTTCGTGTCGGTCGCCCCGCCCACGGACGGGGCGCCGGCCGCGAAGGCCTCCGGCAAGACCGAGACGGCGGCGGAGGACGAGGAGGAGGACGGCGGCTCGGGGCCGAGGCTCTACCAGAGCCTCTACGAGACGGCGGCCCGGCACGACTTGCCGCGCACCACCGTCGAGGATCTCGTGCGGATCTTCGGCTACGATGTCGATTTCCAGCGCCGAATCTCGCCGGGCGACGCCCTCGACGTGTTCTACACCTTCGACGAGGAGACGGGACAGACCGCGTCGGAGCGACCGGACCTTCTCTACGCGTCGCTCAACCTCGGTGGCGAACCGCGCAAGGTCTACCGGTTCCAGTCACCCGACGACGGCACCATCGACTACCTCGACGAACAGGGGCGGTCGCTCAAGAAGTTCCTCATCCGCAAACCCATCGCCGACGGCATCATGCGGTCGGGCTTCGGCTACCGGCGCCACCCAGTGCTCGGCTACGCCAAGCTCCACACCGGCGTCGATTGGTCCAACCCCATCGGCACACCCATCGTCGCGGCGGGCAACGGGACCGTGATCAAGGCCGATTGGGATTCGGGCTATGGACGGCGGGTCGAGGTCCAGCACATCAACGGCTACGTCACCACCTACAACCACATGTCTCGCTTCGCCCGCGGGGTCACGGCCGGCGCCAAGGTGCGGCAGGGGCAGGTGATCGGCTATGTCGGGTCCACCGGCCTGTCGACGGGCGCCCACCTCCATTACGAGGTGATCATCAACGGTCACTTCGTCGACCCCATGAAGATCCGCGTTCCCCGTGGACGCGAGCTCGACGGCCGAATGCTGGCGGAGTTCACCCGTCAACGGGAGCAGATCGAGGGCGTGATGCAGAAATCGCGCTCCGCGACCGCGATGGCGCAGCGCGACCCCGTCCGCTGAGCGGTTTCACGGTGCCCGTGCGACGTCGCGAGACGTATCCTCGAGGCTGTCATGGAGCGGTGAAGATGGGAATCCAGACGAAGGAGGCGTGACCGCTTCGCACGCCGCTCGCCCGTCCGACGTTTCCGAGGAGGAATGGGCCGCTGGTCGCTCCCGACCCGACGCTGCTGCGCGAGGATGCGGGGCAGCGTGAGTGCAGTCTCGCGAGGTGTTCGACGGACCGCGCTACGTCGTGAGGACGAGCGGCTGTTGCGGTGGACGCCCAACGACTTCCCGCCCTGGGAAGCCGTCTATCAGCAGGCCCGGCGCTGGCGCACGGCTGGGTGCTTCGAGCGACTCATCGACGATCTGCGGTCGCTTCGAATAGCCCACCATTCGGCCCCGTTCTGATGCCGTCAGAGGATCGCCGAGAGCGTGCGTTGCAGGTCCTGCGGCGGTGTCTTCGCCTTTCGCCGGCACTGGCCTTCCCCCTGAAAAGTGGCTCTTCGCCAAGTTTAGTGGATCAGGCTGCGAGGAGGAACCGTCGTCGTAGGAGGTCGAGATTGGCGCGACCGTACATGGCGCGCTTCAAGAGCTTGAGACGCGTGATCTGGCCTTCGGCTTGTCCACTGCTCCAAGGCAGTGTCAGCGCGGACCGAACAGCATCTCTATCCTGACCGAGGCTAGCAGCGAAGCTTTCGACGATCCGGACACCGCAGGTTTGCGCTTCGCCCAGCCATTGATCGAACGCCGTGACATCTGATTTTTCTGACGGCTGCTGGCCACAGCGGCTCCGGAAGATTCGGCAGAACCGGCGGCCGAGATCGACCACCTTGGCCGCCTCGGTATCCTGCAGGACGCGCGAGACGACCGCGGCCGCCTCAGGGCCGAGGTCTTC
>NZ_LMMW01000030.1:0-13501 GCF_001422845.1 Methylobacterium sp. Leaf100
CATTCGTCATCGGAGACGTCGGACGGGTAGGCTTTGCGTGAAGAGGTCATGCCCCTTCATCTGGAATCCAGCCGTCATAGGTCCATAACAGCCTCTAGGCGCCGGGGAAGGTCTTCCCGATAGCCGGTGGCGGAAAACCAACTCGCATTTCGGGCACGGACTTCATCGGCGTTGTATGGGAGCAGATGACGCTGGACCGCGTTGGACTCGGCACACCGATATCTGAGGCAGCCGATGTATCCGAACCGATTGGTAGAGACGGAAGCGGTTCTCGCCCGGACCGATCGAGCGTGGCGCTCGGAGGTGACGCGCCTTTACGGTCCCGACGGCGTTCTCCGCTTCGGCTACAGGCGTGAAGGCCGCGGCGAGGATGGAACAGCCGTCCGACATGCTTACGATGCACGTTGCCAGGCTGTCGCCCTGTGGCGTCACGAGCGCCGGCCTACGGCCTGAAACTTCGGCCGAAGCAATGCCGATGTGGATTGTTTCCGTCTTGAGCCTGTGGGCTGCGTATTGGGCTGCGATGTTCGCGCAGATCGCTCATCTGCGGGCCATCGACGACGGCGTCGGCGCTGTCGTCTTCTCGTGGATCTCTCGCACCTTCCTGGCCGTCGGCTTCGGCTTGTTGGTTGTGGCGAAGAGCGGATAAGCGATGTGCAACCGCTGCACCCTGGTGACGCCACAGGCCGAGACACGGGCCTCCTTCGGCGTCTCGGTCGATCGCACCGGCAACCTGCCGGCCATGCCGGGGATCTTCCCCGATCAGCGCGCGCCCATCGTACGGGTGCGGGAGGACGGCACGCGCGTGATGGAGATGTTCCGACTGGGGCATCCCGGGGCCGAAGCAGTTCGGCGAGCATCCCGTGACCAACGTGCGCAACGTGAAGAGTCCGCACTGGCGCCCCTGGCTGAAAGCCCGAGTTCCGCTGCCTGGTCCCGGTCTCGTCCTTCAGCGAGTACGCCGACACCAACCCGAAGAAGACCCCGACCTGGTTCGCCCTCGACGGCGCGCGCCCGCTGTTCGCCTTCGCGGGTATCCGGCGCCCCTGGACCGGTGTGCGCGGCACGAAAGCGGAAAACCCCGACCGGATCGAGGAAGACCACCGCCTGTTCTCGTTCCTCACCTGCGAGCCGAACGGCGTCGTCGGCCCCGTCCACCCCAAGGCCATGCTGGTGCTGCTGACGACGCCGGAGGAGTGGAGCACGTGGCTCGCCGCCCCCACGGAGATCGCCCTGGAGCTTCAGCGCCCTCTGCCGGATGCCGAGATGCGGATCGTAGCGCAGGGCGCGCGGCGGGATCCGGCGGAGTGATCCGGCAGGGGCACCTTCGACACTCTGAAGGGCCTGTTTTCGATCCAGGCTGAACTCCATCGAAGCTGTTTCGACACGCGTCCGCTCGCAGAGAATGAGTGGTGATCCATTCGAGAACGTGTCCGCCGACCGCAGCACCGCCGACCGCCGACCGCCGTCTCGAATGGGTAGCCGCACGTGTAAGCCAATGGGCAGCCGCACGTGTAAGCCGCACGATCCGGGCGCCGAATTGCGACCTCGGCATTTTGGGGGCACTGGTACGTAAAGCCTCGAGAATCCGTAACCGGCGCGTTCAGTGAAACGTGAATCGCTGCGTCGACGCGCCAATCATCAGGACCGTCATGCGCGCAACCGTCTCTTCATTCGCACTGGCGTTGTTGATCGCCCTGGCGTCCGTCCCGGCCCTGTCTGCGCCGGACGATGCTGTTCTTGCAGTGGCCAAAGCCCAGGACGGTCCGTATCGCGAGACCTTGAAGGGGTTGGTCGACGTCGATTCCGGAACCGGCGACGTGTCCGGCCTCTCCAAGGTGGAGGGGATCCTGACGGCGCGTCTCGAAGCGTTGGGCCTCTCGGTCGACACCCGAGCCGCCCCCGTGTTCGGCGGCAATACCCTGATCGGCACGAGATCGGGCAAGGGCACGCGCAGGATCATGCTGCTGGTGCACTACGACACCGTGTTCGGCACCGGTGACGCCGCCAAGCGCCCCTATACGGAGCGCGACGGCCGCGCGTATGGCCCCGGCGTCGCCGATGCGAAGGGCGGCATCGCAATGATTCTGCATGTCCTCGCCGGACTGGAAGCGCTGCGTTTCGATGGGTACGGCACCCTCACGGTGGTGCTCAACCCCGACGAGGAACGCGGCTCACGCGGGTCGCGCGACGAAATCACGAAAATCGCCCGTGATCAGGACGTGGTTCTGTCCTTCGAACCGTCCTTCGCCGAGGCCGGCGTCGACGCCGTCACCGTGGCGACCAAAGGCATCAACTACGCGAGCCTCACCGTGAAAGGTCGCGCCGCCCATGCCGGCGGGGCGCCGGAAGCGGGCCGCAACGCGGTCGTCGAGCTCGCCCACCAGATCCTCCAGCTTCAGGATCTCGGCGACCCGGCGAAGGGGACCAGCCTGCACTGGACCGTGTTTCATGGCGGTACCAAGCCGAACATCATCCCGGAGGAGGCGAAGGCGGAGGGCGACATGCGCTACTTCGTACCAAGCGAGTACGACCGAGTGCTGACGACGGCACGCAGGATCATCGGCGCCCACCGCGTTCCCGACACGCAGGTCACCTTCGATCTCGCCAAAGGCCGCCCACCGCTGCCCCGAAACCCGGCGACCCAGGCGCTCGGCGAACGCGCGCGGACCATCTACGCAGAGTTGGGCGCCGATCTTTCCCTCGCCGAGATCGGTGGCGGTACCGATGCGGGCTATGCTTTCCAACTCGATAGCCCGACAAAACCCGCCATCATCGAGTCGCTCGGCATCGTCGGCGGGCACTATCACAGCGCCGACGAATTCGCGGTCCTCGCCAGCATCACGCCGCGGCTCTACCTCGCGACCCGCCTCCTGATGGAGGTTTCAAAGGACGCTGGCCGTTAATCTGGGATGTCGCGATCGAAGTGCTCACCGGCTCAGCGCAAAGGCGATCGAGGTTCACGGAGGAGCGAGCTCGTTGGCAGAGGGGCCTTGGCGCGAGGCCCTCGGCGGGACCAAGCCCTGTTATGCAGCATCCTACATTCGGACAGGCGTCATCGTCCTGCAGGGTGCGGTGACGAGGGGAGCATGATCGGAACGACGGCCACGGCTGTTGCCGCGACGACCACAGCTGGCCATTTCGGTCCGAACGCATCTCCCCGAGACCGCAACCGATGCCGAATCCTGTCGAGTCGATCCTGCGCACCGCCGCCGAGGGCCTCGTCGCGCTGGTGGCAGCCTGCAACCGGCTCCGTCTGCCGGGAACGCAGCACCCGTTCGTGGTCGGCGTCCACACGCCGATGCGTGAGGAACTGACGCTGCTGGATCTACCCGTGACCGGAACGATCCCGGCAGGGCTCGACGGGCGCTACCTCAAGATGGGTGCCAACCCCGCCCGCCCGACGACGCGCGGCCACGACTGGTTCCTGGGCGACGGCATGGTGCACGGCTTGTGCATCGAGGGCGGCAAGGCGCTGTGGTACCGAAACCGATGGATCGGTTCGCGCGCGGCGTCCGCAGCGCTCGGCCGGCCCGCTGCTCCAGGGCCGCGCCGTGGCGACGACACCGTCAACACCAACGTCGTCGAGATCGGCGGCCGCGCCTTCGCCGTGGTGGAGGCCGGCAGCTACCCCGTTGCGCTATCCGAGGACCTCGAGACGCAGCGCTACGATCCGTTCGACGGTACGCTCATCGGCTCCTTCAGCGGTCACCCGCACCGCGACCCGGAGACTGGAGAGCTCCACGCAATCGCCTATGACGGCCGCGTCTGGGACAGCGTGCGCCACGTCGTCCTCTCGCCCGGCGGCCGGGTCGTGCGCGACGTGTCGATCCCGGTCGACCACGGCCCGTGCATCCACGACTGCGCGATCACGGCGCGCTTCGTGGTCGTGCTGGACCTGCCCGTCACCTTCTCCATGCGGGCGGTGCTGGCCGGGCACCGCTTCCCGTTCCGCTGGAACCCCGCCCACCGCGCCCGCGTCGGCCTGCTCCGTCGCCACGGCACCGCCGCCGACATCGTCTGGTGCGCGGTCTCGCCGTGTTTCGTCTTCCACGTCGCCAATGCCTACGACGACGACGGGCGGGTGGTCCTCGACGTCGTCGCTTACGACAGGGTGTTCGACTCGGCCGGCGGCGGCCTCGACGCGCCGGGCCGGCTAGAGCGCTGGACCGCCGACCCCGCGACGGGGCGGGTCGACCGGCGGGTGATCGACCCCGCGGCGCAGGAGTTCCCCCGGATCGACGAACGCCGCTTCGGGCGGCCCCACCGGTACGTCTATACGGGTTCAGTCCCGGCCGACGGCAACACGCAGCTCGTCGGCGCGACGCAGATCTACAAGCACGACTTGGCGACGGGGGAGCGGCGCGTGCACGAGTTCGGCACCGACCGCGTCCCGGGGGAGTTCGTATTCGTGCCGGCGAGGCCGGAGGCCGCCGAGGACGAGGGCTGGCTCGTTGGCCTCGTCATCGACACGGCAAGCGACACGACGGACTTCACCGTCCTCGATGCGCGCGCGTTCGAGGCACCGCCCGTCGCCACGGTCCACCTCGGGCACCGGATCCCGCCGGGCTTCCACGGGAACTGGTTTCCGAGTCCGAGGGCCGGATGATTCGGACGGCGGCGCGCGGTCACGTCCCGCAGAACGTAAGGTAGTCCGCGCCGCCGCCCTCGGGGGCGTCGGCGTAGCGGGCGTGGGCAGGCTGGTCGTCGTAGGGCCGCGCCAGCACCGCCGACAGCTCCTCGAACGGGCCGAAGTCGTCGTGCTCGACCGCAGCCGCGACCATCGCCTCGACGTTGTGGTTGCGTGGGATGAAGGCCGGATTGACCGCGCGCATCGCCGTCGCCGTCGCTGCGGGGGTTCGTCCTTCCGCCGCCAGCCGGCCCCGCCAGCGCACCGCCCAGGCGTCGTACGCGGTCGGGTCGACGAACAGGTCGCGCACTCCGGCGTCCGCTTCCGGTCGCTCGGCCGCGTCGCACAAGCGGCGGAAGGTCAGGGTGAAGTCCGCTCGGTTCGCCGCCATCCGCTCCAGCAGATCGTCCGTGAGGGCGGTGTCGCCGTCCCGGTCCCCGGACAGTCCGAGCTTGCGGGCGAGACCCCCGTGATAAGCGGCCTCGAAGCGCGGGCCGAACCCACCCAGCGCCGCCTCGGCCGCCTCCACCGCCGCCGCCTCGTCATCGGCGAGGAGCGGCAGCAAGGTCTCGGCCAGGCGGGTCAGGTTCCACAGGGCGATCCCCGGCTGCTGGCCGTAGGCGTAGCGCCCATGCGCATCGATCGAGCTGAAGCGCGTGCGCGGGTCGTAGGCGTCGAGGAAGGCGCAGGGGCCGTAGTCGATGGTCTCGCCGGCCACCGACATGTTGTCGGTGTTCATCACCCCATGGACGAAGCCGACCAGGAGCCACGCCGCCACGAGGTCCGCTTGGCGGGCGACGACGCCGTCGAGCAGCGCCCGATAGGGGTGCCCCGCGGAGGACGCCTCGGGATAGTGCCGGGCAAGGGCGTGGTCGGCGAGCGCCCGCACCGCCTCCGTGTCGCCGCGGGCGGCGAAGTATTGGAAGGTGCCGACCCGGATGTGGCTGGCCGCCACGCGGGCGAGCACCGCCCCGGGCAGCCGGGTCTCGCGCACGACGCGCTCACCGGTGGCGACCGCCGCCAGCGCCCGGGTGGTGGGGATCCCGAGCGCAGCCATGGCCTCGCTCACGAGGTACTCGCGCAACACCGGCCCGAGCGCCGCCCGCCCGTCGCCGCGGCGGGAGAACGGGGTCGGGCCGGCACCCTTGAGCTGGATGTCGCGGCGGCGCCCGTCACGGTCGACGACCTCGCCGAGCAGGACGGCGCGCCCATCGCCGAGCTGCGGCACGAAGTTGCCGAACTGGTGCCCGGCATAGGCCGTCGCGATCGGGGCGGCGCCCTCCGGGACGCTGTTTCCGGCAAGCATCGCCACCCCGTCGGGACCCGCGAGCCAATCCGGATCGATGCCGAGGTTCGCCGCCAGCGCGCGGTTCAAGTGGATCAGGCGCGGGGCCGCGACGGGCGTCGGGGCACGGCGGGCGAAGAAGCGGTCCGGCAAGCGGACGTAGCTGTTGTCGAACGGGATCGCAGTCATGGTCGGGAGTTATGGGCGACCACGTCGACGGACAAGCGTCTTCCGCCGTTCTTTGGGACGTCGTGCAGGACACAAAAACGCAGCCGCGACGCCAAAACGGCGGGACTTTCGCCCCGCCGTTACGCTGTGATCGAAGTGTTCCAGAACCACGAGGCACGAGGCTGCTTCAGCGGGCCGAGGCGTCAGCGACGACGCGCCGGGCCGTCGGCGCCCGCGGGGTCAGCGAGGGCGTGGTCGTCAGCTCGGAAGCCGGCCGCACCGCGGCGGTGGCACGCGCCTGCTCACGGTAGAGCGTCGGGGTGATGTTGATGCGCTCGTCGGCCATCGCGGTGCCCGCCAGAGTCACGGGCGCCAGAGTGACGGACACGAAGGCAGCAAGGACGAAGGTACGAACGGTCATGATGTCGATTCCTCTAGTGGTCCGGGGCCTGCCCCGGTTCGTGAGAGGAATATGCTTCGCACCGCACCATCATTCAAACAGATAAGATCGATAACTGCTATCGATAAAATCAATGATTGGGGATGCTTGATCGGAATACGAAATCGTCGTTCGCGACATCCGAAACGAAGAACGGCGAGGCTTTCGCCGCTCCCTCGCGCCAGGATGGAATGGTGGTGGGCACACTGGCCTCGCATCACATGGGCAATCGAGCGAAGTTGTAGGCATTCAGAGAGGCGGCGAAGTGGTCCCGCAGCTGATCGTGGCTGTCGAAGTGGCAGTGCTTGACCGTCGCCTCCTTGAGGGTTCGGTTCATGCGCTCGACCTGGCCACTGGTCCACGCGTGATTTGGCTTCGTGAGCCGATGTCCGATGTTGTGCGTCCGGCCGATCCGATCGAAGCGGTTGGCGCGGTAAAGAGCGGTCGGGCCGCGACGGTTCCTGAGCAGCTCGGCGAACTGGATGCCGTTGTCGTCAGGAGCGCGTTTGATGGCACCCCCATCTCCTGAGAGAGGGCAGAGTTGGAGACCGGCCCCGAGCCATAGACCGAGATCGTCCCCAGCGTGGTCGAGGGCGGACCGTCGCTCATAGCGCCGTCTCATGGGGCCTCGCGCTGGCCTCCAGGATCGACAGCGACAGGCTCTCGGCCCAGGGGAAGCCGGCGCGCCGAGTGAGGAACACCCGGCCGCCCTCCAGCGGGCGGTTCGTGGTCCAGGGATCGGGACGCGACATCCTCTGTCCCTCGCGCCCGTTCGACCGTCAGTCGAAACGGCGGACCCACTTCATCGTCTCTTCGAGATCGTCCTTCTCTTCTGGAACCTCGATGATGCTTCTGCGGTAGCCTTCGAAACGGATGGGTTTGATGATTCGGGCGGCATCCCGATAGGCCTGCGGGATGCCGCCGATGCCGTTGCTGTCCACGACCGGCGCCTGCCCTGCCCGGATCAGCACACCGCCCGCATAGGGCGCCAAGCTCAACTCGGGGGTGAGCTGGCTTCGGATCGCGTCCTCTCCGCCGAGCCGGGCGATGTTGGCGTCCCCCAGCAACGTGAGCCAGTTCGAGGCGCGAGGCACCTCGTAGCCGCCGAACCGCGTCTCTGACCAGTAGTCACCCATCGCGTCGTTTTCGAAGGCGGGATAGCGCTGCATCAGGGGATAGTAGTAGACCTTGCCAACCGTCTCACGACCCGGCTCGGTCAAGACTCCAAGTCCTCCAGAGCCATGTAAGACCCCCAATCTTCCGGCCCAGTCGCAGATGAGACTGACGAAACGATCCGGATCGTCTAGGATGAACGAGGGCGGAAAATGAAACTTGACACCTGACAGCCGGCGAATAGTATTTTTTGATCGAAGCCAAATGCGTTTCCTCTCCAGAGGGAAGGATCGTCTTCTTCACGGAAATCAAAATTGATAATCGAGCAGTAAAAATCCTCTGTGTTTCCAGAATTCATAAATTTACTACAATACTTTCTAAGCTCGATAGGATTCATTTTTTTACGAACGACTTCCAGCCTCCTTAAAGTGAGTAATCTTCTTTTCAAATAGTTCTATGTATTCCTCTAATATGCATAAAATGTTTTTCGGCGGTCGGGCCTGTGCCCATCCAGAAAATATAACGATATCATTCCGCCTACACGTGAAACGATTTTATTGAGCTTTTTTGACCGATAAACCAGTTGTGTTTCAATTTGAGACGGGTCGCGCTGGGTTTGCCAACGAATATAATCTGGAACCTCCGTCAAGTTTCTGTTCCTTTGTTTATGTTGCTGCAATTAGAATCTTCCGCAAAATTTATTTCTTTGACTTTGACCAACTTTTCGCCGGGCTGGATTCGATCTTTTGCGATATCTTTGTAATAGCCTCGCTCCTAAGCATTTGTCTTGCCATCCACACCACCTCCAGCCCTTGTGAATTTCATTTCCCAGAGTTCGCTCAGGCGCCCACCCTGCCACCACGACACGTCAGGCCGAGGAGCCCCGCGCACCACCGGAGCCGTCGAGGGCATGCCCCGCGAGGTCCGGCTGCGCAGTGAGCCGCACCGAGCACGCGTAGCCGTCGAAATGGGCGCCGTAGTCGACGATCGGGTCGGGGGCGAGCCGCATCGATTTCCAGCCCTGGCCCTATCCGTCCGCGACCCGCCTGATCGTCGAGGCCATGGGCCGGACCGTGGTGGAGGGCGACGCCACCTTCCTGAACGGGCTCGATCCGGATTTCGTCGCGCGCGACCTCGTCGACGACCGCTTCGTGGCCGCATCCCTCAAGCGCTTCCCCGATGCGTTCCCCGGGTCCGGCCCCGACCGCACCGAGACGCTGTCGCTATGACCGGAGGCCTCCTGAAGGCCGCCGCATCGGACATCGGCGGCCTCACGTCCGCGCGTGCCTGGCCGGAGCGCCGACTCTTCGCCGGCCTGCTGCATCGGACAGCGCCGCTCCTCGGTCTTGGCACCCTCCTGGTGCTCTGGTTCGCGGCCGGCCGCCTCCTCGCGAACGATCCGGCCTACACCGCCTTCGCGGGGTTCGCTCCCGGCCCGACCCTCGCATCGTTCGCCGATCTTCTCACCTCCGGCGAGGCCTGGCGGGCCGCGCTGCCGAGCCTTGCCCGGATCGGACAGGGGCTCGCCTACGCCTTCGTGCTCGGGGTGCCGTTCGGATTGCTCGTCGGGGCCTCGCCGCTGGCCGAACGCGCCCTGCAGCCTCCCTTCCAACTCCTGCGCATGGTCTCGCCGCTGGCCTGGATGCCGGTGGCGGTACTGGCCTTCCCGACCTGGGAGGGCGCCATCGTGTTCCTCATCGCGGCCGCCGCGATCTGGCCGATCCTGTTCTCGACGGCAGCCGGCGTGAAGCGGATCGATCCGATCTGGCTCACCCTCGCGCGCAACCTCGACGGCGGCCGGATCGCCACCCTGCGCCGGATCGTGATTCCGGCCGTGCTGCAGGACATCCTCACCGGCCTGCGCCTGGCACTCGGCGTCGCCTGGATCGTCCTCGTGCCGGCCGAGTATCTCGGGGTCACCAGCGGCCTCGGCTACGCCATCAACGATGCGCGCGACACCCTCTCGTACGACCGCTTGGCGGCCCTCGTCCTGCTGATCGGAGTGATCGGCTACGCCCTCGACGGCGGCCTCGGACGACTCGCCGCCCGTGCCCGCTGGATTCCCGCGACCTGAAAGGAACGCCCATGTCGTCCGCCTCCGTGAGAGAGATCGTCCAGACCTTCGAGACCATCGACCGGGATGCCCTGGCGGCCCTGTCGGAGAAGGGCCGCGCCGATCCGACGGCCGTTCGCACGGTGCGCGCCCGGCCCATCGCCGAGGGTCGGCGCTTCCGCCATCTCAACTACGTGCGCAACCTCGACGCCCACGTGGTGGACGAGCCGCCGGGCCTCCTCGGGGACGACACCGCCCCGAACCCCACCGAGGCGCTGCTCGCAGCCCTCGGCACCTGCGTGGCGGTTGGCCTCCAGGCCAACGCGGTCGCGCGCGGCTGGACCGTCCGCGGCATCGAGATCGAGAGCGAGGGCGATATCAACATCACCTCGGTCTGGGGGACGGGCGACCTGTCGCCGAAGGCCGTTGGCCTCACCGCCGTGCGCCTGACCGCGCATCTCGACATCGAGGGTGCGAGCCAGGCCGAACTCGACGACCTCGTGGCCCATGCGGGTGACTGGTCGCCGGTGCTCAACACGGTCAGGAATCCCGTCGCCGTCAGCCTCGTCCGCAATCGATGAGCGCGGCCCTCGCCCG
Organism: Methylobacterium sp. Leaf100; assembly: GCF_001422845.1. Taxonomy (NCBI): domain Bacteria; kingdom Pseudomonadati; phylum Pseudomonadota; class Alphaproteobacteria; order Hyphomicrobiales; family Methylobacteriaceae; genus Methylobacterium; species Methylobacterium sp. Leaf100. The sequence goes on from NZ_LMMW01000030.1 coordinate 10,286, forward strand.
CCCCGCGGCGCTGCCCGAAGCACCTCGGGACGTCGCCGGCGTCGTGCGTGACGAACTCGGGCCCCGCGTCGGTGCGATCGACGGGGGACTCTATCCGGACGGCGTGCTGCGCGGCCTCGGCGCAGCCGGGGCCTATGCCCACCACGCGCAGGGCACGCCCGCGGGACTGATCCGGGCCGTGGAAGCGATGGCGGCGGTGGGGTCCGCCTGCCTGTCGACGGCCTTCTGCGTCTGGTGCCAGGACGCCCTCGCCTGGTACCTCGCCCACGGCGACGCGCCGGCCCGCGACCGCCATCTGGCCGGCATCGCCAGCGGCGTACGCCTCGGCGGCACCGGCCTGTCCAATCCGATGAAGGCGTTCGCCGGCATCGAGCCCCTCGCCCTCACGGGTCGACGGGTGCCGGGCGGCTACCGGGTGCGCGGGCGCCTGCCCTGGGTCTCCAATCTCGGACCCGGCCACCCCTTCGCCAGCATCTTCGCCCTCGACGACGGCCGCCGCGTCATGGCGGTGTTCGCGGCAGGCCAGGAGGGTGTCGCCATCGCGGCCAATGCCCGCTTCGTGGCCCTCGAAGGCACGGGGACCTACACGGTGATGGTCCGCGACGCCTTCGTGCCCGACGACGACGTGATCGCCCCCGACGCCGCGGCCTTCGTGCCCCGCATCCGCAACGGCTTCGTGCTGCTCCAGGCCGGCATGGGACTGGGGCTCGCCCGTGGCGTCGCCGCGCTGATGCGCGCGGATGCCCGGGGCAGCCGGGACGGCGCGGCGCTCCCGCTCGGGGCCGAGGGGATCGACGCGCGGGCGGCCGACCTGTGGACGCGGCTCGTGCACGCGGCCGAACGCCATGCCGACCCGGCGGCGGGCGCCTTCCGCGAGACCCTGCGCCTGCGCCTCGACATGTCCTGGCTCGCCCTGGAGGCGGCGCAGGCCGCCATGCTGCAGTTCGGCGCGCGCGGCTATCTCGAGGGCTCCGAACCCTTCCGGCGCCTGCGCGAGGCGCAGTTCGTGGCCATCGTCACGCCCTCGGTGAAGCACATCACCCGGGAACTCGCGAGGGCGTGACGGGCCTGCCTCGCGGCCGGACCTTGGCCGATGCCGCCCGGACCCGGCACCATCCTGCGGCCGGTCCTGGCCCCGGGCGCGCCGCGCCGAACCAGTTCCGGTCGGGGAGCCAAGGCTTCACTCTGTCGAAGGTCCCGGTCCGTCGCAGGTGCGCGCTGCAGCACCGTCGACCACCCTGTGCGAAAGTGCGCCGGACGAGCGGGTCGGCTAGGCCCGGGCGCTCTGGGCATTCTCGAACTGTGAAAAGGCCCTGAGGGCACCGGCGACGGCGCCGTCGGCATCCGAGGCGGGCCGGGTTTCGAGCCATGCGGCGAAGCTCGGCCACAGGCGCTGACCCTCGCCCTGCCGAAGGAAGCGGGTGTTGTCCCGAACCGTCGCATCGGGGCTCGCCAGAGCCTGGCGCAGGAGCATCTGGCCCCCGAGACGCGAGCCCTCGAGAACGTAGAGCAGCCCCGCGACCTCGGCCGGCGGTTGCGCGCGGGACATCGCCGGCGCAGGCGGGGCGGGATGCCCCAAGGCCGCCAGGTCGGCCCGGATCGCGTCGGTGCGGCGGCGCGCCGGCCAGTCCGGGGGCAGCGCTTCGGGAGGCGACGCGGCGAGGTCCGCCTCCAGGGGCACCAGGGCTGCCGCCATGGCGGCGAGGAACCCGACATAGGCTCCCCGTTCCTGGAGATCGTGGCCGGCCCAGCCGGAATCGAGGCGGTGGTGCGCATCCGACGTCGCCCGCCGCAGGAGACCGCGCAGTCCCTGATCGACCACCCGCGCGCGCACCGCGTCCTCGCGTCCCATCCCTTCGGTCATGTTCGGCCGTCGCTGCCCTATATGCGGGAGGTCGCTTCCGTCAGGCGATGACCGCCCGAACCGAGTGGTGATCCCGATGTGGTATCTCTATGGTCTCGCGCTTGTGGCCGGCATTGCCAACGCCGTCCAGGGCGGCACGAACGCCACCCTCTCCAAGGCCCTCGGCCAGCCCTTCGCCGCCGGGCTCGCGGTGGCCCTCGGCACCGGGACCACCCTGCTGTTCATCGGCCTCGTCTCCGGCCGTTTCAGCCTGCCGAGCCTCGCGCAGGCCGCGCAGGTGCCGGCCTGGGCTTGGTTCGGCGGATGCCTCGGTGCCCTCGTGGTCCTGTCGCAGTTCTTCGCCGCGCAGGCCATCGGAGCAGCCCCGTTCCTGGCGATCCTCGTCACGGCCGGCGTCGCCACCTCCATCGTCCTCGATCATTTCGGTTGGATCGGTTTTGCCGTCCACGCGGCGAGCCCGTGGCGGATCGTCGGGGGCGTGCTGATGGTCCTGGGCGTCACCCTCGTGGCCCTGTTCTGAAACCCGGCGGTCTCGCGTCGCACGACCCCTTGCCTTCCCGGCGCGAAACGGCGAGGTCCCCCGGAATCGTACAGCGCGGGTCGCCCCATCCTCACGGCCCCATGAGAAGCGTCCCATGAACATCTTTCAGGACATCGTCGCCCGCTTCAGCCAGACCGTCACCGCCTATGCGGGCGACACGGCCCTGATGCAGGCCATGGTCTCGGCCGCCGCCAACGTCATCGTCGCCGACGGGGAAGTGGCGAGCGAGGAGTTCGACACGGCGCTCGCCGGCATCCAGGCCAATCCGATCCTCGAGAAGGGCTACGACCGCCTGATGCTGGAGAGCGAGCTCTACGACGGCATCGCCCGGGCGCGGACCCGCGCCGGACGGGCGGAGAACCTCCGCCGCGTCGCCGGCATCCTCGGACGCGGCGAGACGGAGCGCGCCGCCGCCTTCCTGATCGCCGCCGACGTCGCCGATCACGACGGCATCTCCCCCCTCGAAGCGACGGCGCTGGACGAGATCGCCGAAGCGCTGGGCGTCGACAAGGCGGCCCTGCTCGAAGCGTCTCCGATCAAGCGTTCCATCGGGTGAGGGGGCTCCGGCACGGCGGCCCGAAGACGATTGTCGGCAAAGCCCTTGATCAAAGGACGGCAAGCCTCTAAGCGAGCCGCGTCTTTCGCCCGGCTCGATTAAGTTTTCGAGCGACTGACCGGGCGCCCGCTCGTGTGAGCTTGCCGCAGGAAAGAGACGATGGCCAAAGAGAAATTCGCTCGTACGAAGCCGCACTGCAACATTGGCACGATCGGTCACGTGGACCACGGCAAGACGTCGCTGACGGCGGCGATC
>NZ_LMMW01000031.1:0-13421 GCF_001422845.1 Methylobacterium sp. Leaf100
GTTCATGGCCGGCGGCGGGCGCACGACGCGCGTGCACGGGCCGTTCTGCTCGGATTCGGAAGTCGAGAGCGTCGTCGCTCATCTCAAGCGCCAGGGCCGGCCATCCTACCTTGAGGCGGTCACCGCCGACGAGGGCGAGGGGGCTAAGGGGTCGGCCTCCGACGAGGTCGAGATGGACGGTGCGGTGTTCGACCAGGGCAGCTTCGGCGAGACCGGCGGCGACCTCTACGCCCAGGCCATGCAGGTGGTGCTTCGGGACAAGAAAGCGTCCACGTCCTACATCCAGCGCCGCCTGCAGATCGGCTACAACCGCGCCGCCTCCCTCATGGAGAAGATGGAGATGGAGGGCATCGTCGGACCGGCCAACCACGCCGGGAAGCGCGAGATCCTGGTCGAGGCGGACGCTCACGTAAACTGATCCGCAAGAGCTGATCCGAAAGCGTTCTCGATGAAAAGAGAACCGCCCCGAAGGGAAACCCTCGGGGCGGTTCTGTTTCGCGTCGCGGTGTCTCGGGGGAGCGGAAACGAAATCCCGCACTCCCGACGGGATCAGGCCCGGCTGACGCTCGCGGCGTTGATCTCGGCGATCTTCGTCGCACCGACCTGACGCATGATCGTCTCGAACTCGCGCTGCATGAGGGTGAGCACCATCTCGACGCCGGGCTGGCCGAAGGCGGCGAGCCCCCAGGCGTAGGGGCGGCCGACGCAGACGGCGGTGGCGCCGAGCGCCAGGGCCTTGATCACGTCGGTGCCGCGCCGGAACCCGCCGTCGATGAGGATCGGCACCTTGCCGTTCACGGCGCCCACGATCTCCGGCAGGACGCCGATGGTCGATTGCAGGCTCTCCTCGGCGCGGCCGCCGTGGTTCGACACGATGAGGGCGTCGACGCCGTATTCCAGGGCCTTCTTGGCGTCCTCGTGGGTGACGATGCCCTTGAGGACGAGCTTGCCCTTCACGATGCCGCGCAGGCGCTTGACGTAGTCCCAGGTCATGCCGGTGCCGTAGAGGTTCGTCACCTTCGACACGTCGAGGTCGTCGAACATTGGCTTGCGGCTCACCTCGTTCTTGAAGCCGGGCGTATGGCAATCGGTGCAGGTACGGGTATCGCTGCGGCGCTCACGGAACAGGGTCTCGGTGTTGCGACCGCCCTGCCGGTCGACGGTGAGCACGATGGCCGGGGCGCCGGCCTTCTCGGCGCGCTTCACCAGGGCCTCGGTCACGGCCCAGTCGTCGGTGGGGTACAGCATGTACCAGACCGGGGAACCGCGCTCCTTGATCACGTCCTCGATGGAGGTGCTGCCCACGGTGGACAGGATCATCTGATGGTTCTTCGCCTTGCAGGCGCGAGCAACGGCACCCTCGGCCTCGGGGTGGAACGCACCCTGGCTGGAGATGGGCGCCAGTGCGATGGGGCTGCCCCAGGTCTCGCCGAAGATCTTCACCGTGGTGTCGATCTTGCGCACGTCGATAAGGCGGCGGGCGCGGATGGCGATCTTCTCGAAGCCCTCGCGGTTGGCCTTCAGGGTCTCGTCGCCGTCGACGCCGCTGGCGAGGTAGCCGTAATGGGCGGGGGGCAGGGTCTTCTTCGCCACCGCCTCGAAATCGAAGACGTTCAGGGCCTGGGCGGGATTGGCGATGAGGTCGCCGTCCATGACGGGCGCCTGCCGGAGGACGTCGTAGCTCTGAGCCATCGCCCCCGCAGTGCCGGCGGCGAGCATTCCGGCGACCGCGCTGATGGCGCCCGGTGCGAGGATCGGGCTGGCGGACAGGAATTCCAGCAGTTTCCTGCGATTGAGCGACGCCTCTCGACCGTTGGTCTGCTGGTTGTGGCTTGACATGTGAACTATAAATCTCGCGCGTCGGGTACGACAGGCGACGGTTTTGACCTATTCGCATTCGAAAACGCAAGATGCCGCACCGCAAAACAGCCATGCTGCAGTGCAATTAATCGGCCTGCAGTTTTGCCGCATCCAGTCCCACGGCGGACCTTTCAGGTGCGCGGACCATAGAGGATGAGGCCCGCCCCGGCGAGGCACAGGGCGGCGCCGGCGACATCGAAGCGGTCCGGCCGCTGGCCTTCCGCGCCCCACATCCACAGGAGGGACGCGCCGATGTAGAGCCCGCCATAGTCCGCATAGGCGCGGCCGGCCGCCTCGCTCTCGACGCGCGTCAGCAGCCAGGCGAACAGCCCCAGGGCCACGGCGCCCGGCACCAGCCACCAGGCCGAGCGCCCGAGCCGCAGCCAGGCCCAGACCGAGAAGCACCCGCCGATCTCGAACAGGGCGGCGGCGGCGTACACGACAACGGTCATGCGACGGTGAATCGGTACGTGGTGACCGCCGAGAACGATTCGCCCGGACGCAGAACGGTGCTCGGGAAGTCGGGATGGTTCGGCGCGTCGGGAAACCCTTGCGCCTCGAAGCACACGGCATCCCCGGCGCGATAGAGCCCACCACCCGAGCCCGTCGCCGTGCCGTCGAGCATGTTGGCGGTGTAGAGTTGCAGGCCGGGTTGGGTGGTGGCCACGGTCAGGTGCCGGCCGCTCGCGGGATCGTGCGCGGTGGCGACCGTACGCAGGCCGCCGGCTCCGCGCAGCACGAAGGTGTGGTCGTAGCCATGGCCCCGGATCAGTTGGCGATCGGGCGCGCGGATGCGGGCGCCGAGGGCCGTGGGGGTGCGAAAATCGAAGGGCGTGCCGGAGACCGCGCACCGCTCGCCGGTGGGGATCTGATCCGCGTCGACCGCCAGGTATGCGTCGGCGGCGATTCCCACCACGTGGTCGAGCGCATCGCCCGCGCCCTCGCCGGCGAGGTTGAAATAGCTGTGGTTGGTCAGGTTCAGAACCGTCGGCCGGTCGGTCTCGGCCGCGTAGGTGATGGACAGGGTCTCGTCGTCGGGAAGGGCGTAGGTCACCCGCACGTCGAGGGTGCCGGGGAAGCCCTGGTCACCGTCGGGCGAGCGATGGGCGAGGGTGAGGTCGGTACCGGTCGCCGATTCAACCCGCCAGACCTTGCGGTCGAACCCCGCCGGGCCGCCATGCATGGTGTTGTCCCCCTCGTTGCGGGGCAGATCATGGACCTGTCCGTCGAGGCTGAACCGGCCGTGCGCGATGCGATTGGCGTAGCGGCCGATGAGGGCGCCGAAATGCGCGTCGCTGGCCTCGTAGCCGGCGAGGTCCATGGCGCCCAGGACCACGTTGGTTCTCCGTCCCGTCCGGTCGGGTGTCTCGATGGCGGAGACGATTCCGCCGTAATCGAGGATCCGCACGGTAAGCCGCCCGCGCGCGAGGGTGTGGCGGGCGACGGGTTGCCCGTTCTTGGTGCGGCCGTAGGGCTCGGGTGTCATCGGCGGCGTATCTCCGCGGGGGTCACGGGCGGTCGACGTGCGCGGCACGCCGTCGCCTCAAGGCGCCAGGGTCTCGTCGGGGGCGTCGCCCGAGAGCTGCATCCGGTGCAGGCGGGCATAGGCTCCGCCACGGCCCATGAGGTCGGTGTGGGTGCCGGTCTCGGCGACGCGGCCGGCCGCCATCACCACGATGAGATCGGCGTCGCGCACCGTCGAGAGGCGGTGGGCGATGACGAGGGTAGTGCGCCCGCGCATGAGGCGCAGGAGCGCGGCCTGGACGAGGCGCTCGGACTCGGAATCGAGCGCACTCGTCGCCTCGTCGAGGAGCAGGATCGGCGCGTCCTTCAGGAAGGCGCGGGCGAGCGAGATGCGCTGGCGCTCCCCCCCCGACAGCCGCCCACCGGCGGGGCCGACGCGAAATTCGTAACCCTCGGGCAGGCGCGAAACGAAGCCGTGGGCGGCCGCCGCCTCCGCCGCCGCCTCGATCTCGGCTCGGGAGGCGCCGGGGCGGCCAAAGCCGATGTTGGCTGCCACCGTGTCGTCGAACAGCACCACCTCCTGGGACACCACCGCAACGGCCCGGCGGAGCGACGCGAAGGTCACGTGCCGGATGTCCTGACCGTCGATGGACACGGCTCCGGCATCGACGTCGTAGAGGCGCGGCACGAGGTTGAGCAGCGAGGATTTTCCCGACCCCGAGCGCCCCACGAGGGCCACGGTGGCGCCGGCCGGCACGGCGAGGTCGATCCCCTCCAGGGCCGGCGCGTCGGCGCGGTAGCGGAAGCGCACGTCGGAAAAGCGGATCGCGCCGCCGCCCACCAGCAGTTCCTTGGCGTCCGCCGCCTCGCGGATCAGCGGGGCCTCGTCCATGAGGGCGAAGTAGCGCTGCAGGGCCGCGCCCGCCTCCTGCAGGATGGCGTTGAGGGTGCCGAGCGCCCGGGCCGGCTGAGCGGCGAGCAGCAGCGCGGCGACGTAGCCGGTGAAATCCCCCACCGTGCGCTCGCCCGACATCACCCGCTGGCCGACCAGCACCAGCACGGCGGCCACGGCGAAGCCGCCGCCGATCTCGAGGAGCGGATCGAGGCGCCCGCGGGCGTTGGCCGCCTTCATCTTGAGGCGGCGTACCTCGTCGAAGGCCCCCTGCGCCCGGCCCTTGAGGTAGCCTTCCAGCGCGTAGGTCTTGGCGATGCGCGCGCCCTGCAGGCTCTCGGAGATGAGGCTCGCGGTGAGCCCCATCTGCTCCTGCGTCGTCGTCGAGACCCGGCGCAGCTTCTTGCCGACCCGGCCGATGGGGCCGGCGACGAACGGCACGGTCACGCCGGCCACCAGGGTCAGGAGCGGGTCCATCCAGATCAGCGCCGCCACCAGGGCGATGAGCATGGCGATGTCGCGCAGGAGCACCGTGGAAATGCGGGTGAGCGCCTCCTTGATGAAGGCGAAATCCGTGGTGAAGCGCTGGGTGAAGGCGGCCGGGCTCTCGCGCCCGAGCTGGGCCAGATCCGAGTCGATGAGGTGGGCGTAGAGGGCCGCCTGCATGTCGGCCTCGACCCGCGTGACCACCCGGTTGGTCAGCACCGTCTGGCCGAACAGGGCGAAGCCCCGGATCGACGTGATGGCGATGACGATGAGGGGACCGTAGGCGAGGGCCGCCGTGTCCTTGGCGTCGAAGGCGTCGAAAGCGCCCTTGATGAGGGCCGGGTAGAACCCCGTCGCCGCGCCCACGATGGCGATGAGCACGAGGACCACGGCCAGCGTCGCCCGGTGGGGGCTGAGCCACTCGCGCCAGACACGGCCCAGGAGGGGGAGGGTGTCACCCCTCAGGAGCGGCCGACGCGCCATGGTTTTTTATGACTTTCTCAACGCCCCGAGAAATCGGATCGGCCGGTGTTTGCGGCCGGGGGGACGAGAGATCAAGTCGAGGCATCCAGGCTTGGCAATGTGATAATGTTACACTACTGAACCGAAGAAGCCTGAACCGAGGACCTTTGCCGATGTTGCGTGGACGCCTCCCGACCGGACTGCCGATGGCGTTCGCCCTGCTGCTCGCAGTTCTCTGCGGCGCGGCGCCGGCCCTGGCCGACCCCGAAAGACTCCGTGTGGTGGCGACGTTCTCGATCCTCGGCGATCTCGTCTCACAGGTCGGCGGCGAGCGGGTGGCGGTGACCACCCTGGTCAAGCCCGACGCCGATGCCCACGGCTACGCGCCGGCACCGAGCGACGCCCGCACGCTCGCGGCGGCCGACATGGTGGTCGTCAACGGCCTCGGACTCGAGGGGTGGATCGACCGCCTCATCAAGGCGTCCGGCGCCAAGGCACCCGTCGTGGTGGCCTCGAAGGGGATCAAGCCCATCGAGGAGGCCGATGACCATGGGCACGGCCATGCCCACGACCACCACGCCGATCCGCACGCCTGGCAGAGCATCGCCAACGCCAAGGTCTACGTCGCCAACATCCGCGATGGGCTCGCCAAGCGCGATCCGGCCCATGCGGCGGCGTACGCGGCCCGGGCCACGGCCTATCTCGGCGAACTCGATGCCCTGGAAGGCGAGGTCCGCGCCACCATCGCGAAGATTCCCCCCGCACAGCGGCGGATCATCACCACCCACGACGCCTTCGGCTACTTCACCGCCGCCTACGGCCTGACCTTCATCGCGCCGCAAGGGGTCTCGACGGACAGCGAGGCGAGCCCGCGCGACGTGGCGCGGATCGTCCGGCAGATCCGGGCGGAGAAGATCCCGGCGGTGTTCCTCGAAACCATCGCCGACCCGCGCCTCATGGAGCAGATCGCCCGCGAGAGCGGTGCGGCCATCGGCGGCAAAGTCTATTCCGATGCCCTGTCGGGCCCCGACGGCCCGGCACCGACCTACGTGGCGATGATGCGCAACAACCTGACGGCCTTCGCGCGGGCGCTCGGCCCACGCTGACGCGTCAGCGCCGCGACTCGGCGGCCATGCGCAGGGCGAGGCCGGCCAGAACCGTGCCCATGAGCCAGCGCTGGGCCACCTGCCAGGCCGGACGGCCACCGAGGAAGGTGGACACCGACCCGGCCCCCACCGCGATGAAAGCGTTCACGCCGACGCTCACAAAGATCTGGACCGTGCCGAGGATCAGGGCCTGGACGAGGACGCTGCCCCGCGCCGGGTCGATGAATTGCGGCAGCAGCGACAGATACATCACCGCGATCTTCGGGTTCAGCAGGTTGGTGACGAACCCCATGGTGAACAGCCGGCCCGGGCCGTCATGGGGCAGGGCGCGTGCCGCGAACGGGCTGCGCCCGCCCGGCCGCACGGCCTGCCAGGCGAGGTAGAGCAGGTAGGCGGCCCCCGCCCAGCGCAGGGTATCATAGGCGAACGGCACGGCGAGCAGCAGGGCGGTGATGCCGAAGGCCGCGCACAGCATGTAGACGACGAACCCGAGCGCGACGCCGCCGAGGGAGATCAGCCCGGCCCGCGACCCCTGCGCGATGGAGCGCGACACGAGGTAGATCATGTTCGGCCCCGGCGTCAGGACCATGCCGAGGGAGACGAGGGCGAAGGCGAGGAGGCTGGTCGATTCGGGCATGATCCGACGCTAACCCCCCATCGCGCACAACCACAAGGACACTTGAACGAGGGCGGACCGGACACTCAGGGGCGGGGCAGGATGTCCGCCAGTTGCGCCGCGACGGCACCGGCATCGACGAACGCGAGGGTCACGGGCAGGACCGTGACGCGGGTGGCGAATTCGGGCGGCAGCCGGACGTGGTCCTTCCGGGTGGTGACGAGGTCGGCGCCGAGGCGCTCCGCCTCCGCCGCGAGGGCGCCGAGTTCGGCCCGTCCGTAGGGATGGTGGTCGGCGAAGGCGCGGGTCGCGACCACGTCGGCGCCGGCTTCGCGCAGGGTGGCGAACATCTTGTCGGGCCGGCCGATACCGGCGAACGCCAGGACCCGGCGCCCGGCCCAGTCGCCTTCCGGGACGAGCCGGGCGCGGTGCACCGGCAACCCACGGTGCGCGGCGTCCTCGGCCACGGTCTCGCCGGGGGCGCCGGCGCCGATGAGAACGAGGCCGTGGATGTGGCGCCATTGCCGGGCGAGGGGCACCCGCAGGGGGCCGGCGGGGAAAACGCGGCCGTTGCCGACGCCCACCCCCGCATCCACCACCGCGAAGGACAGAGCCTTGGCGAGCGCCGGGCTCTGCAGACCGTCGTCCATGACGATCACGTCGGCGCCCGCCTCGATGCAGTGAGGCGCGCCCGCCAGCCGGTCCCGCGCCACGATGGTGGGGGCGAACCGGGCGAGCAGCAGGGGTTCGTCGCCGGTGTCCACGGCGGCGTGCCGGTCGGGATCGACGCGCACCGGGCCGGCGAGGCGGCCGCCATAGCCACGGGTCAGGAAGGCCGGGGATGCGCCGAGGTCGCGCAGGAGACCGGCCACCGCGAGGGCGGTCGGCGTCTTGCCGGCGCCGCCGAGGGTGAAATTGCCGATGCACACGATGGGACAGGGGCCGGGCGTGCCCCGCCGGTCCATCCTGGCGGCGCTGCGCCAGCCGTAGAGGGCGGCGAGGGGCGCCAGAGCCCGTGCGGCGGGGTGCCCAGGCCCGGCATGCCAGAAGGCCGGGGGCCGCATCAGGCCCGGCTCACTGCGCCGTCATGGCGGTGAGCCGCATCTGCGCGATGAACGGATCGAGCACCGCCAGGGTGCGATCGACGGCGCCCTCGAACGGCGCGAGGGCCGCTGCTCCCGCGCGGGCGATGGCGTCGATGCGGGCGGGTTCGGCGAGAAAATCCGCGAGGGCCGCGGCGAGGTCGTCCGCGTCGGCGACGCAGCGGGCGCCACCGGCACCGTCGAGGGCCCGGTAGACCTGCGTGAAGTTGAAGATGTGCGGCCCGTGCAGGACCGCGGCGCCGAGGCGCGTCGGCTCGATGGGGTTCTGGCCGCCGTGCTCCACGAGGGAGCCACCGAGAAAGACCAGGGACGTCAGGCGATAGAACAGGCCGAGTTCGCCGAGCGTGTCGGCGACGTACAGGTCGATGCTCCCGTGCGGGCGCCCGCCTTGGGAGCGCCGGGCGCTGCGCAATCCTTCGGCCGAGGCGCGGGCCGCGACATCGCCGCCGCGATGGGGATGGCGCGGGACCACGATGGTGAGGATTTCGGGCCAGCGGCGCTTCAGCACCGCGTGGACGCGGGCCGCCACGGCGTCCTCGCCCGGATGGGTGCTGGCCGCGACCCAGACGGGGCGGTCGCCGATGCAGTCGCGCAAGTGCGCGAGTTGCTGCTCGTCCACGGGCGGCACGTCCGAATCGTATTTGAGGTTGCCCGAGACGACGACCCGGGGTGTGCCGAGCTTGGCGAAGCGCGCCGCATCCTCCTCCGTCTGCGCGAGGCAGACGGAGATGCGCGCCAGGAGCGCGCGGGCGGTGCGGGGCGTACGGCCCCAGCCGCGGAACGAGCGCTCGGACATCCGGCCGTTGACGAGGATCAGGGGAATGGCGCGGGCGTGGAGGCCGGCGACGGTGCTGGGCCAGATCTCGGATTCCGCCACCAGGGCGAGGTCCGGCCGCCAATGGTCGAGGAAGCGCCCGACCCAGCGCGGTGCGTCGAGGGGCATGTACTGGTGCACGGCTCCCGACGGCAGGCGGCTGCCGATGAGATCGGCGGCGCTGCGGGTGCCCGTGGTGACGAGGACGGAGAACCCCCGCGCGATCATGCCGTCGACGAGGCCGACGAGGGAGAGGATCTCGCCGACGCTGGCGCCGTGCATCCAGACGAGGCGGCCGATGGGGCGGGCGCGGCCGGGCAGGCCGCGGCGCTCGGACAGGCGCCCCGGGTCCTCCTTGCCCTGGCGCGAGCGCCACGCCAGCAGACCGGCCACCGCCGGCTCGCCGACGAGGAGACCGTAGCGATAGAGCTTCAGGATCGCCGTCAGGGGCGGGGCCTTGGTGGGGATCGCCTTCACCGACGCGGGCTGAGCCGGCGCTCTCATGCGGGGTTTCCCACCCGGTCGGTGCGGCCGACGAGGGTATAGGCGCGGTCGTGAACGCGGTTCATCTCCGCCTCCACCGCGAGGCGCAACGCCTCGAACGCCTCGGGTTCGGTCTCGCGGGGTACGTGGATCGGCGTGCCGAACACCATGGCGCCGCGCCCGAACGGGAGGCCGAAGCAGGCCCGGTCCCAGCTGTTCAGCCGCAGGTGCCGGCTGGTGACCACGGCCACGGGCACGATGGGCCGACCGGAAAAGCGGCTGAGGGTGAGGATGCCTGCGTCGCAGCGGCGCGAGACCTTCGGCACGTCGGCGCTGAAGGCGACGGATTCACCGTTCTTCAGGGCGCGCAGCATGGCGCGCAGGCCCTCGGCACCGCCCTTGGCCTTCACGTCGCGCACGGCCCGCCCGCGCGCACCCGACGCCCGGATCACCCGCACGCCCATGCGCTCCAACGCGATGGTGTTGATGTTGCCGTCGGCCGAGCGCGAGATGATCGTGGCGATGCGGTCGTGCGGCCGGCGCATGAACGAGATCATCGTGTGCTGGCCGTGCCACATGCCGGCGATGAACGGCCCGAGGCCGTCGAGCCAGGGATCGGGCTCGGCCGGCTCCATGGAGAAGCGGTTGGTGGCGCGCACGAGGCGCAGGTACCCGCCCGCGGCGCGGCCGAGGGCCTGCTGGACCGCCGGGGCGCGGCCGATGCGCTTGAGGACACTCATGATGCAACGCCTTCGCGGCGCGGTACGCGGACCGACCCGGCGCGAGGGCCGGGGAGGGCCGCCTTGGCCGTCGCCGGGCGGTGTCTAGCGCCGTTCCCCGTTGGGGCGCAACGCTCGGCCTCCGGGCACCCCCGGTCCGACTCACGGCGAAACGCGGCAAATCCCCGTCGACACCCGACAAATTCGCTTGTTCATAACAATTCTAAATTATAGATTGGAACGAATCAAAACTGGAGACCAGGCGATGATCGCGACTGCGGGCGCCGAGACGCGCATTCCTTCCCCGACGCCGGGTGCGGCAACAGCCGACGCGCACCGGGCCTTCGTCCTCCGCTACGTTCAGCCGGCGCTCGCCGGACTCATCGACGGCTCGGTCTCGACCCTGGCGCCGATCTTCGCCGCGGCCTTCGCGACGCACAGCAACGGCGCGACCTTCCTCGTCGGGCTGGCCGCCTCCCTCGGTGCCGGCATCAGCATGGGCTTCACCGAGGCCCTGTCGGATGACGGGTCTATCACCGGACGTGGATCGCCCTGGATGCGCGGTCTCGTCTGCGGCGTGATGACGACGCTGGGCGGCCTGGGGCATACGCTGCCGTACCTGATCCCCGATGCGTGGCCGAATGCCTTCGCCGTGGCGACGGGTCTCGCCGTCCTGGTGGTCGTCGTCGAGCTGTTCCTCATTGCCGGCATCCGCACGCGCTACATGGCCACACCGTTCTGGCGGGCCGCGCTTCAGGTGGTGCTGGGCGGCGCCCTCGTGCTGGCGACCGGCATCGTCATCGGCAGCGCGTGAGTGGCGTGTGGTGCGCGCCGACCGGGTTGACCCCGCCGCCGCGAGTGGCGATGCCGGGCGTGACTTCCATCCGCAACGGACACGCATGTTCCGCCTCGCCCACATCACCGACCCGCATGTCGGGCCGCTGCCGCGCCCGCGCCTGCGCCAGCTCTTAAGCAAGCGCGCCACGGGCTACGTGAACTGGCGGCGGGGGCGCAAGAACGCCCACGACATGGAACTGCTCGCCGCCCTGGTGGCCGACCTGCAGATGCAGCCGCACGACCACATCGCCTGCACGGGGGACCTCTGCAACATCGGCCTGCCGAGCGAGTGGGCGACCTCACGGGTGTTCCTGGAGGCCTTGGGCGATCCCGAGGCGGTGAGCTTCGTGCCGGGCAACCACGACGCCTACGTGCGCGGCTCCCTCGACGGGCTGCTGGCCGCCTGCGGCGCCTGGACCACGGACGACGACGGCACGCCGGGCGTGTTCCCCTACCTGCGCCGCCGCGGCCCCGTGGCGCTCATCGGCCTGTCTTCGGCGATCCCGACGAAGCCGTTCGTGGCCAGCGGGCGCCTCGGCCCACCGCAGATCGTGGCGGCTCGCGGCATCTTGGAACGCCTCGGCGCCGAGGCCGAACCGCCGTGCCGGGTGGTGATGATTCACCATCCGCCCCATCCGGGCGGTGCCTCGTCGGGGCGTGAACTGAAGGATGCCGAAGCGTTCATGGCGATGATCGCGCAGGCCGGAGCCGACCTCATCCTGCACGGCCACAACCACGTCGGCAGCGTGCATTTCGCGAAGGGGCCTGGGGGACGGCCGGTGCCGGTGGTGGGATGCACCTCGGCCTCGGCCCGCGAGGGCGGACCGAACCGGCGGGCGAGCTACTACCTGTACACCATCACGCGCGGTCCCTCCGGCTACGGCATCGCGGGGCGGGAGCGGGGACTCACGGAAACCGGCCTCATCGACGATCGCGGACCGCTACGATTGACGCCAGCTTGACCGGCGCGCAGGTGCGTCGCCCGCGGACGGGCGACGCCGGGATAGCTCGTCAGGCGGAGAGGCCGGTCGGGCGGTTGGGCGGGCCGAGGGAGGCGAGGAGACCGAGATCGGCCTCGTAGCGCTCGGCCTGAGTGCGAGTGAGGCCGCTCACCAGGACTTCAGTCCCACGATAGACAGTATAGGTGCCATCGTGGGTCGGCGTGACGCGAATGGTCTGGGACATGGCAAACACCTTGTCTCGATCTGGAATCGTCGAACGCTGTGAAGTCGCCGATGGTAACCCAAACTTAAGACGCAGCAAGGCCGAGCCCGGCGCGCGCACAAGACTTTCGTTGCGGCAACGCACCATCCGCTGCATGGATAAGGTCGAGAGATCGGATTTTGGGGAATGACCACCGTCGCTTCGCAAGTTCCGCAGCGCGTCACGCCCTGGACGATCTTTGCAACCAGCGGAAACAACGCGTCGGGCCAATGCCTCGACTTAAACCGAATCAAGTAGACTGGAGATAATGTGGATTGGCGCGCCAGCCCGAATAAAAGTGCGAACACGTATGTGATTGAAATACTGAGGTAAATTCAAACTTGCATGGCGCGCCCAAAAAGGAAACTCAAGTGCGATTTGACCTGACCGGCTGGCTTTGGACCGGGCTGATTGAGAGGATCAGCCAGGACCAGAGGAGTCGAACATGCGGCGAGGTCAGAAGACGAGCGCGGAGCAGGTCGTGCTGGAGCTGCGCCAGATCAAGGTGCTGATCCTCCCCCGCTTTCGCGGACACGGGGTTTAGCTTGCATTCCGCTCGGCTTGCTCGGGCGTGATGTAACCGAGCGCCGAGTGGATGCGCTGCCGATTGTAGTAGCCCTCGATGTAGGCGAACAGGTCGCGTCGGGCCTCGTCCCGGGTCGCCCATCGTCGTTGGTGGACGAGTTCGACCTTGAGTGTGTGGAAGAAGCTTTCCATGGGAGCATTGTCGTAACAACAGCCCGTACGGCTCATGGAGGGCGTCGCCTTCATGTCGGCAAGCTGCTTTCGGTAGGCCTCGGCGGCGTATTGGCTGCCGCGATCCGAGTGACAGATGAGCCCAGCGGCCGGTCGCTGCCGTTGGGTGGCCATCATCAAGGCGGCCGATGTCAGCTCGGTCCGCATGTGGTCGCGCATGGACCAACCGACGATTCTTCGCGTGGCGAGATCGAGGACGGCGGCCAGATAGAGCCAGCCCTCGCCGGTGGGCAGGTAGGTGATATCGGCCAACCAAACCGTGTTGGGCAGGGCAGCCGAGAACTGTTGTTTGAGGAGGTTGGGCGCGATCGGCAGATCATGACGACTGTCGGTGGTGCAGGGCCGGAACCGACGCCCTGCCAGAGCCCGGATGCCTTGACGGCGCATGAGGCGCTCCACTCGCCCGCGACTGACGGTTCGGCCCTCTGCGCGCAAGGCCGCGTGCACCCGAGGTGAGCCATAGCGCCGATGATGCTCGGCATGGATCCGCCGGACGTCGTCAAGGAGCTGACGGTTCGACGCCGACCGGGCGCTCTCGGGACGTGACCGCCAGCCGTAGTAACCGCTGGGGGAGACTGCGAGCACGCGGCACATGAGACGCACCGGCCAGGTGTTCGCAT
>NZ_LMMW01000032.1:0-13378 GCF_001422845.1 Methylobacterium sp. Leaf100
GATGACCAGCGCCGCCGCCAAGACCAAAGTCCCGCTGGCCGCCGCCGATGAACAGGCTTCTACGGCCCCACAGCCCAACCGTCAACGGCCAAATGACGGATTTGCGAAAAAACTTGCATCCGGCTCGGCAGAAGCCGCTCAAGGCCCGCCTGTGCCACGCAAACGGGATTTCCCGCGAGATGTGCCATTCGAACCGGGGAGTCGTGCCCCTCCCCTCCCCCGCCGTGCCCTGCCTCGGGGCCGTCCCCAGCCGGTTCGGTCGAGCGGAGCCCCCTACCCTCTCGCGGGATCAGGCGGACCGGGCGCCTGCGCGGCGCCTTGCATCGGGAAGCACGTAGGCGGCGGCGCCCAGCACCATGGCGGCGAGGGCGAACCAGGTCAGGGCGTAGACGAGGTGGTTGTCCGGGAACGCCACGACCGTCAGGCCCCCCTGCGGTAGGCCTCCGGGATTGGGTGTCGCATCGGCATCGACGAAATACGGCGCCACCCGCGACAATCCGCGATCGGCGGCGATGGCGGCGACATCGCGCGAGTACCAGCGCCCGGCCGCCGGATCGTTGTCGCGCAGGAAGGCGCCGCCGGGCTCCGACAGACGCAGCAGGCCGGTGACCCGCACGGGACCGGCGACCTGGCCCGCCGCGCGGGTGGAGGGGTCGCGGCGTTCCCTCGGTACGAAGCCGCGATTGATCAGGATCGTCCCCCCCTCCGCCATCAGGGGGGTCAGCACCCAGAACCCGGCCCCGGCCTCGGTCACGGCCTGGACCAGGGTCTCGCGGTCATGGGCGAACAGGCCCGAAGCGAACACGCGGGTGTAGGGCTCGCAGGCCGGGGCACAGTCGGTGGGGGCCGGCACCGGCGCCGCCTGCAGGCGCGCGTCGACCCGGGCGACGAGGTCGTGCTTCCAGGCCCGGCGCTGGAGCTGCCAGGTTCCGAGGCCGGCGAGGCCCGCGGCGACGAAGCAGGCGAGGAGCCCGAACAGCCACAGGCCCGCGCGCGGGCGGGCCTGTGGGGCGGGGGCGGTCACGGGCGGCCCGCGCCGACGATCAATGCTGGTGCTGATGCGGTGCCGGCGCCGCGACCCCCGGTTCGGTCGGCACCGATTGGGGGGCCGGCATGTGCATGCCGTGGTCGGCCGGCATCATGTTGGTGTCGAGGTGGTACATCACCCACACGGAGCCCACGAGGGTGATTAGCACCAGGGTCAGGGTGAAGATCAGGGCGAGGATGGTCCACCCACCCTCGGACTTCGTGTTCATGTGCAGGAAGTAGACCATGTGGACCACGATCTGCACCACGGCAAAGCCCATGACGACGATGCCGGTGAGCCTCGGATTGCCGAGGACGTCGCTCATCACCAGCCAGAACGGGATCGCGGTGAGCACGACCGAGGCCAGGAAGCCGGTCATGTAGTCCCGGAACGTGCCGTGGCCGCCGGGCTCCTCGTGGACGTCGCGCCCACTGCCCCGCGTGTGCAGGTCCTCCGATGCGACACTCATCTAGAGGACTCCCATGAGGTAGACGAAGGTGAACACGCCGATCCAGACCACGTCGAGGAAGTGCCAGAACATCGACAGGCACATCAGCCGGCGCTTGTTCTCGTCCCCGAGCCCGCGCATCTGGACCTGGATCATGAGGATCACGAGCCAGACGATGCCGAGGCTGACGTGCAGGCCGTGGGTGCCGACCAGGGTGAAGAACGCCGACAGGAACGCGCTGCGCTGGGGCGTCGCCCCCTCGTGGATGAGGTGGTGGAACTCGTAGAGTTCGAGGCCGATGAAGCACAGGCCGAACAGGCCGGTGACGCCGAGCCACAGCAGCATGCGGCCCTGTTTCTCCTTCTCCATCTCCAGCATGGCGAAGCCGTAGGTGATGGAGGAGAACAGCAGCATCGAGGTGTTGAGCGCCACGAGCTTGAGGTCGAACAGGTCCTTCGGCGAAGGACCGGCCGCGTAGTTGCGCCCGAGCACGGCGTAGACGGCGAACAGGGCCGCGAAGATGAGGCAATCGCTCATCAGGTAGAGCCAGAAGCCCAGCATCGTTCCCCCTTCGGGATGATGCTTGCCCTGCGCGTCGTGGAAGACCGGGGTGTCCCCCGGTCCCTTGAAATCGTCGGCGGTGAAGGCCGCCGTGGAATGCGCCGCCATGGTTCTCAGACCCGTTCCGCCAGGAGTGCTGTGCGCGCATTCTCCGTCCGCACGACCTCGTCGACGGGAATGTAGAAGTCGCGGGCGTAGTTGAAGGTGTGGCCGATGGTGACCACCGCCAGCGCCACGAAGCTGAGCGCCGCCAGCCACCAGATGTACCAGATCATCGCGAACGAGAAGACGATGCTGAGCATCCCGAGGATGATGCCGGCCGCAGTGCTGCGCGGCATGTGGATCTTGTTGAAGCCGCTCACCGGCCGGACGTAGCCGCGCTTCTTCATGTCCCACCACGCGTCATGGTCGTGGACCACGGGCGTGAAGGCGAAGTTGTAGTCCGGCGGCGGCGAGGAGGTCGCCCATTCGAGGGTACGGCCGTTCCACGGATCGCCGGTCAGGTCGCGCAGTTCCTCGCGCCTCAGGAAACTCACCACCAGGGTGACGATGAACGAGGCGATGCCGAGCAGGATGAGGAACGCCCCGAAGGCCGCGATGACGAACCAGATCTGGAGCGACGGGTCGTCGAAGTGCTGCACCCGGCGCGTCACGCCCATGAGCCCGAGGATGTAGAGCGGCATGAAGGCGAACCAGAAGCCCGTGAGCCAGAACCAGAACGAGGTCTTGCCCCAGAACGGATCGAGCTTGTAGCCGAAGGCCTTCGGGAACCAGTAGGTGATGCCCGCGAGCATGCCGAACAGCACGCCGCCGATGATGACGTTGTGGAAGTGCGCGACGAGGAACAGCGAGTTGTGCAGCACGAAGTCGGCCGGGGGCACGGCGAGGAGCACGCCGGTCATGCCGCCGACGGTGAAGGTCACCATGAAGCCGACGGTCCAGAGCATCGGCACGTCGAAGTCGATGCGGCCCCTGTACATGGTGAACAGCCAGTTGAAGATCTTGGCCCCCGTCGGGATCGAGATGATCATCGTCGTGATGCCGAAGAAGGAGTTCACGCTGGCGCCCGACCCCATGGTGAAGAAGTGGTGCAGCCACACGAGGTAGGACAGGATCGTGATCACCACCGTGGCGTAGACCATCGAGGCGTAGCCGAAGAGGCGCTTGCGCGAGAACGTCGCGACGATCTCGGAGAATACGCCGAAGGCCGGCAGGATGAGGATGTAGACCTCCGGGTGACCCCAGATCCACACGAGGTTCACGTACATCATCGGGTTGCCGCCGAGATCGTTCGAGAAGAAGTGCGTGCCCACGTAGCGATCGAGGGACAGCATCGACAGAACGGCGGTGAGGACCGGGAAGGCGGCCACGATGAGGATGTTGGTGCAGAGGGACGTCCAGGTGAAGATCGGCATCCGCATCATGCTCATGCCGGGGGCCCGCATCTTCACGATGGTGGCGATGAGGTTGATGCCCGAGAGCAGCGTCCCGATCCCGGCGATCTGCAGCGCCCAGATATAATAGTCGACGCCGACCCCGGGGCTCATGGCCGGTCCCGACAGGGGCGGATAGGCGAGCCAGCCCGTGCGGGCGAATTCGCCGACGAACAGCGAGGCCATCACCGTGAGGGCGCCGCTGACGGTCATCCAGAAGCTGAAGTTGTTGAGGAACGGGAAGGCCACGTCGCGGGCGCCGATCTGCAGGGGCACGACGTAGTTCATCAGGCCCGTCACCAGGGGCATCGCCACGAAGAAGATCATGATCACGCCGTGGGCCGTGAAGATCTGGTCGTAGTGGTGCGGCGGCAGGTAGCCCTCGTTGGCGCCGAAGGCCATGGCCTGCTGGGCCCGCATCATCAGGGCGTCGGCAAAGCCGCGCAGGAGCATGACCAGGGCCAGCACGATGTACATGATGCCGATCTTCTTGTGATCGACGCTCGTGAACCAGTCGCGCCACAGGGGCCCCCAGAGGCGGAAATAGGTGAGGCCGCCGAGGACCACGAGGCCGCCGAGGCCGACCATCGCGAAGGTGACGAGGAGGATCGGCTCATGCAGCGGAACGGCGTCGAGGGTCAGCCGCCCGAACAGGAGCTTCTGAAGATCCGGATTGGAGAACATGGGCCTGTCTCGTGAGAGGAGTGCCGAATGGGGCCGCGGGCGGAGGCGTCCGCGTTATTTGTTGAGCTGACCGGGGGCGACGGGATCGGTGCCGCCGGGTCCGTCGCTCTTCGTTCCGTCACCCTTGGATCCGTCCCCGGCCGGAGCGGCATCCCCCGCGCCGGTGGCGTGACCGGAATGATCGTGGCCGGAATGGTCCGATCCCGAATGCGGCTTCACCTCGGGCGCCGTGGATTTCGGCTTCATGCCCTGCGGCTGCTCGGGGCTGTGCGACGACCGCCCCGAACCGCCGACGGTGGCGGCGTTGCCCTCGTCGCCGCGCTCGGCGTAGCGATTGTCGTATTCCAGGCGCGCCCGGTTGGCGTGGCTGTCCTTGCCGGCACCGCCCTTGGCGTCGATGGCCATCATCTCGTGCATGCACATCTTGCCGGGCACGGCACACATGTTGAGCACCCGCCCGTAGAGGCCGGGATCGACGGAGGAGTAGAACGTCACCGGCTCGCGCTCGCTCGGCCGCTCGAGTTCGAGGTAGGCGTCGCGGCTGAGCGGCTTGTCGGCCGCCTTCGCCTTGGCGACCCAGGCGTCGAAGCCGGCCTGATCGAGGCCGACGAAGCGGAAGTTCATGCGGGAGAAGCCCGAGCCGCTGTAGTTCGCCGACATGCCCTCGAAGGTGCCGGGCTTGTTGATCACGGCGTGCAGCTTCGTCTCCATGCCGGGCATGGCGTAGATCTGCCCGGCCAGCGCGGGGATGAAGAACGAGTTCATCACCGTGGCGGCCGTGATCTTGAACGTGATGGGCACATCGACGGGGGCGGCGATCTCGTTGACGGTGGCGATGCCCTGATCTGGGTAGAAGAACAGCCACTTCCAATCGAGTGCGACGACCTCGACCACCAGGGGCTTCACGTCCTTCGGCAGGGGCCGCGACGCGTCCAGGCGGCTCAGCGGCCGGTAGGGATCGAGGGTGTGGGTGCTGATCCAGGTGAGCGCGCCGAGCGCGATGACGATCACCAGGGGCGCCGACCAGATCAGCACCTCGAGGTGGGTCGAGTGGTGCCAATCGGGATCGTAGGTCGCCGCCTTGTTCGACGCGCGGTAGCGCCAGGCGAAGAACAGGGTCGCGGCGATCACCGGAATGATGATCAGCAGCATCAGCCCCGTGGAGGCGAGGATGAGGTCGCGCTGCCGCATGGCGATGTCGCCCGACGGCTGCATCAGCACCATGTTGCAGCCCGACAGCAGGCCGAACACGGGCAGGAGGAGGAGCGGTCTCAGAATTCTGACGGTCATGGGATCGGCTGACGCGGACTCGATGATGCCGCCCGTGCCGTGCCGCGGATCGGCGTCACGTCGAACGTGGCGCCTAGTGCGATGCAACAGACCGGCCTGACAAGGGGAAAGGTATGCTCTCAGGTAGGCACTGGGAGCATAGCCAAACCCTTTCCCCCGAGGCAATGTCCCTTACCGCCTCAGGGACATTCTCCCGCCCCGGTGGCATCGTGTCCCCGTCCCGGCCGCGGCGCCGCGGCTGCGACAGGGCAGCGCCGTTTCCGGGCCGGAGCGGCTTTCGCTTTGACGGGTGGTGGCGGCAGGCCCTAATCAGGACCGAGACTAGGTCAGGATCGAGACGAAGGGGCCGCGCCCAGGCGGACGCATCGCCCCCCATCCTTCAAGCCAGCGAGCAGACGTTTCCCGATGAGCGCAGATTACGCAGTGCCGTCCTCGTCGGAGGCGGAGCGCCACGCCCACGAGGCCCTCTCGGACCATACGGTCGCCCCGGGCGAGATCGCCATCGGCGTGGTGATCGGCCGCGCCGCCGAATATTTCGACTTCTTCGTCTACGGCATCGCCTCGGTGCTCATCTTCCCGAAGGTGTTCTTCCCCTTCGCGACGCCGCTCGCCGGCACGCTGTATTCCTTCGCGCTGTTCGCCCTCGCCTTCGTCGCCCGGCCCATCGGCTCGGCGATCTTCACGGAGATCGACCGGCGGCACGGGCGCGGGGTGAAGCTCACCATCGCGCTGTTCCTGCTCGGCGGCTCCACGGCGGCCATCGCCTTCCTGCCGAACTACGCGACGCTGGGCGCCACCACGATCTGGCTGCTCGCGGCCTTCCGGTTCGGCCAGGGCCTGGCGCTCGGCGGCGCCTGGGACGGCCTCGCCTCGCTGCTCGCCCTCAACGCCCCCGAGGGAAAGCGCGGCTGGTACGCGATGATGCCGCAGCTCGGCGCGCCCATCGGCTTCATGCTGGCCTCGGCCCTGTTCGCGTTCTTCCTCGCCAACCTGTCGGAAGCCGACTTCCTCGATTTCGGCTGGCGCTACCCGTTCTTCGTCGCCTTCACCATCAACGTGGTGGCTTTGTTCGCCCGCCTGCGCCTCGTGGCGACGGAGGAATTCGTCCGCCTCATCGAGATGCGCGAACTAGAGCCGACGCCGGTGCTCGAGACCGTGCGGGTGCATGGCCGCGACATCCTCGTCGGCGCCTTCGTGCCCCTGGCGAGCTTCGCGCTGTTCCACCTCGTGACGGTGTTCCCGATCTCGTGGATCAACCTGTTCACCCAGCGCTCGGTGGGCGAGTTCCTCATGGTGCAGTTCGCCGGGGCGGTCGTCGGTGCCGGCGCCATCGTGATCTCGGGCATCGTCGCCGACCAGATCGGACGCCGGACCCTGGTGGCCATCGCGGCCGGCCTGATCCTGCTGTTCGCCCTCGGCAGCATCGTGGCCCCACTGCTCGTCGGCGACAGCGAGGTCGGCCAGACCATCTACGTGCTGGTGGGCTTCGGTCTGCTCGGTCTCTCGTACGGCCAGACCTCGGGCTCGGTCACGAGCAACCTCGGCACCCGCTACCGCTACACCGGCGCGGCGCTCACCTCGGATCTGGCTTGGCTCATCGGCGCCGGTTTCGCGCCGCTGGTCGCCCTCAGCCTGTCGAGCGAGTTCGGTCTCGCCTGGGTCGGCGTCTACTTGCTGTCCGGTGCCGTCGCGACCCTCGCGGCCCTCGGCTACAACCGGCGCACCACCGCGACGGCCTGAGCGACTCGCCGTTCCACGGATGCGTGGAACGGCGCATCGTGCCGTCGGTGGAACGGCGCGCCGCCCTACTCGGAACGATCGCGCCCGGCTTGCGGCGCGGCATCCTCGTCCTCGTCCTCGGCGGTGGGGATCGCATAACGATCCGTCAGCCAGCGGCCGAGGTCGACGTCGGCGCAGCGGGTCGAGCAAAACGGACGGAACTCCGGCTTGGCCGGCTTGCGGCAGATCGGGCACGCCTCTTCGGGCGCCGTCGGCCAGGGAATCGGTCCGGTCACAGGCTGCTCCCCGGTGCTTGTCCCCACGCTCCCCGAACGGGAAAACCCTCGCCTTCCAAGAGACTTAGGGTCTCGTAGAGCGGCAGGCCGATCACCGCGCTGTGCGAGCCGACGAGCTTGACCACGAAGGCGCCGGCCAGCCCCTGGATGGCGTAGCCGCCGGCCTTGCCGCGCCATTCCTCCGAGGCGACGTAGGCCTCGATCTCGCGACTCGACAGCCGCTTGAACCGCACCCGAGTCTCGACCACGCGTTCGCGCCGGGTGCCCTTCGGCGACAGGAGGCATACCGCCGTGTAGACCCGGTGCTGGCGCCCCGAGAGCAGGCGCAGGCAATCGGCGGCCTCGTCCGCCACCTCGGCCTTCGGCAGGACGCGGCGCCCCACCGCCACCACGGTATCGGCAGCAATCACAAAGGCTTGGCGCATGTCGTCACGCCGCCGTGCCGCGTCGCCCGCGACGTCGAGCTTGTCGCGCGCCAGGCGCCGGGCGAGCTCGCGCGGGGTCTCGGACTTGCGCGGCGTCTCGTCGACATCCGCCGGCAGGAGCGCGTCGGGCTCGATCCCGGCCTGCTGCAACAGGGCGAGCCGCCGCGGCGAAGCGGAGGCGAGGACGAGGCGGGCGCCGCCCGATGGCGCGGGTGACCCTGAGGCATCTGCTGTCGTCACGTGCGAACCGTCATGCGAAAAAAGTGATCCAGCCAAAGGACTTACGGGAACCCCCGCCGGCCCGGAGCGACACCGCCCGGCAAGCCGCGCGACGCTATCGGAATCCGGCCCGAATGGGAACGCACGCAGCCCCCATCAAGGCCGTGGACAACGCGACCGTGTCTGGTATGGTCCCTCCCGCGGCCCCAAACGCCGCACCGCAGGCCCCAGGCCGCGGCTCGCGGGCGTAGTTCAGTGGTAGAACGTCAGCTTCCCAAGCTGAATATGCGGGTTCGATTCCCGCCGCCCGCTCCAATACTTTCAGGCACTTAGCCCCAACGGGGCGGCTCCTCTCACACAGTCGTCTCACATAGCGACGCCTTTCGGCGCATAGCGCGAGCTGCTTGCTCCTATTCGACGCCAGCGGATAGCTGCTCCTCGGACTGAGGAGGCGGCCCTGCGAGTTTTCTGGATCATCACGGCTGCGGCGCTTGCGCTGGCCGGCGGCTCGTATGCTGCCGGTCCTAGCTCCGGCTACCTGCTGGGCGTTGAATTCGGCTGCATCGACGCAGGGTGGCGACGCGACCAGGGTAAGCCCTGTGATCGCTTCGAGTGGCGCCGGACGATCCGCTATCGCGTCGACATTTCAAACAACTGCGTGGTTGTTCTTCCGGAGACCGGATGGCTATCCGCCGAACTCGGGACCCTGGCAGATTGCAGCGTCTATGATCGCGACACGTGGCGGTGCAGGGACCGCGGATCGGTTCAGAACGTAGCCGATGGCTTGTACATCCGCTCCTCGAGCGGCACCTTGCTGAACGGCTACGAGGAATACGGGTCGACGCGTCTGCGCGACGGCGTTCGCTTCTTCGTTGGGGCGCCTCCCCCGGACCCCACTGCCTGGAGGTAGGGGCGAGAGGACCACACCATTCTTGCTCAAAGCGTGCGCCGTCGGCAGTTCGCTAACCCGCGCGTTACAGACGTCTGCGGCTAATATCGGCGGAGCGCTGCCCGCCCCTGCCCTAAGTCGCCGACATGGCCAACGTACCCCCGACCACCGGCGAACTCTTCAAAGCGAAGGCCGTGACCGAAGCGGACATCGTGGCCGCGGTGGACGCCTTCATGGCCGATCCGAACACGACAGCGTTCCTGTTCGGCGAGGGGTATCGCCTCGACATCGCCGAGGCCGTGCGCGCCCACGAGTGAGCGTTTGCTGATCTTGCCGACGATGTGCTTTTTGCACCCTCGTATATTTTCTAGGAATCATATTCCTTGGCGGCTCCAAAATAGGAGGCGTGCGTGCGTATCTGTGTTGCCCTAGCGCTCAGCGCATTACCGTTCCCCGCAATGGCTCAGGGTCTTACCTTCGCGGATCCAGTGGCAATTTTCGGCCCGTCACCGATCGGATACCCCTTCACCGTTCCTGGTGGCACGCCAGTTTCCTCAATCCAGTCGTATGTCGCGGTGCTTCCGACGGGCACTGGGCAATTTAACGGCTACATTTCAACCAATGATCTGATCGCCGCTTCATCTGGGGCCTCGAATGTGACAGGGCAGGTGAACGCGAATTCTGCGGCCCTGGTCGCTATCGCCAATCGCTTAGACCGGTTCGCGGATCGGTTCCGTGAGGGTATTGCCCTGGCTGGCGCCATCAACGTCCTGCCGCCCAATCCCGGAGACCGCTTCGCCGTGTCGTTCGGTGGTGCAGGATATGACGGCACCGGGGCCGGCTCCGTGGCGATCTCTGCGCGCATCAACGAGAGCACGCTGGCCTATATCGGCTACGCGCGCGGCCCCACGCAGAACCTCGTGAAGGGTGGCGTCGGCTTCTCATTTCGCTAAGCATCAGACCAACCCTCACGCGTGCGCCGTCGGCAACTCTGTCACCTGCGTCGTGTACCGGGGCGAGCGCATCTCGAACTTCGTCGACCACGTCCGCTTCTCGGTAAGCCCTGCGCGCGCCGGCACCACAGATCCTCTGCCGAAGCGGCTATTGCACGCGTCCATCGCCGCCATAAGCGGGCCACTGCGCTCCCGGTCGAGTCGGCCGATGAGCGCCCGCGGGCTGTGGTGGAGCGGCGTGAGGTCGGTGGTGATGACGCCAGCCTTGCTGTAGCGCCACGGTCGGTCGCCCGGCGCCTCGCGCCAGGTCCTGGCGACGCCGAGCCGCGCGGCCTGGATCAGCACGAGCGAATCGTTCGTCGCCTCGGGCAGCGTCACGGTCGTGGAAACCGAGCGCATCGGGTCGCCCCGGTCGTGGGTCGAGGTATGGTAGAAGATCGTGAGCTGGTCGGTACCCAGCCCCTCGCGCCGGAGCTTTTCGCCGAGACGCGTCGCGTGTGCTGCTACCGCCTGTTCCAGCGTGCCCCGGTCCTCGACCCGACGGGAGAACGAGCGCGTGACGGCGCAGCCCTTGCGCTGGGCCGGCACCAGTTCGAGTGGCAAACACGACAGGCCGCGTAGCTCGTAGATGATGCGCTCGCCCACCACCGTCATGGCTTTCCGCACCGGCCGGGGATCGAGGTCGCGCAGATCCGCCACCGTGTCGACGCCCATGGCCTCGATCTTTGCCGCTGAGGCGCGCCCGATCCCCCACACCTCGGCCGCCGCGATCCGGCAGAGCCAGTGGTCGTAGGCCACGGGGTCGGTCAGGTCGCACACGCCGTCGAGGTCGGGCTGCGTCTTGGCGATGTGGTTGGCGAGCTTCGCCAGGGTCTTCGTTGCGCCGATGCCGACGCAGGTCGGGATGCCGGTCCAGGCCCGCACCGTCGCGCGAAGGTCCCGCGCCAGCTCGACGCGCAGGTCCGGATGCACGTCCGACAGGTCGAGGAAGGATTCGTCGATCGAGTAGATCTCCACCCGCGGGGAGAAGTCCCGGTAGACCGCGTTCGTGCGCGAGCTCATGTCGCCGTAGAGGGTGTAGTTCGACGAGAACACCCGTACCCCGTCGCGCCGGCACTGCTCGCGGATCTTGAAGAACGGATCGCCCACCTTGATCCCGAGCGCCTTGGCCTCGGCTGTGCGGGCTATCGCACATCCATCATTATTGCTCAGCACGGATCGGCGGAACGGGCCGGTGCTGGCGCGGATGCCGGCCGGCCCATGATCCGGTCCACGAGGAGCCGATTGAGCGCCGGGTCGGCGGCGGTTCGGGCGTTCGGTTCCATCAACCCGCGTCCTCATTGAGATATCGGGAAAGGCTCCGACGTAGCCGGAAAAACCCGTCGTGGACGATGTCGTAGCTGCCGGCGGCAAGGCGGCGGAGTTCGTAGGTCATCGCGGTTCGCCCCTACCGACCGAAAAATGCCACGTCGCCGTCAGCGACGGGGAACGCGCACAGCCCATGGTAGCCGTACCCCTTGGGCCGAGGGACGAGCGGCCCACGGGCTGGCAGGACGGCCAAACCACGCGCCGGGTCGACGGCCAGACCACGCACCGGGTCGACGGGCGGAATGAAGATCGACCCCTCGGCCGGAAGGTCTACGACCGATTTCGAAGGCTCGAGGATAATTCCGGAACATAGATGATCAATCACTTTTCCACCCTACATGCTCAAGTCAAGATTATATCCAAGATTTCCTTGGACGCCGAGGCCACTGACATAGACAGCCAGCGTAACGTTCGCCGCGTCGGCGGCGATGAAAATTGCAGATGCCCCCTCGAACGATGCACCGCCCGATCCGGACGGCGGTCCTTGGCAAGTCACATGGCATTTGTTGATGTTCGGTGTGCCGGCCAGCCCATGGGGGATGAGGACGAAGCCCTTGACGCTTCCCGGGGCGGTGCCGGCAGCGAAGCTGTTCGTCGGGCCCACAAACGCGAACTTGCGAGCGAGCTTATAGCCCGATGTCTCGTAGCTCATGACGAACTTCGAGCGATCCGTCATGACGAAAGCTGGCGGGCTGTTTGAGAAGTTGCACCGCCCCAAGAAGAAGGGACCGCCGTTTGCTCTGTCGTAACGCTGAACGGACGCGCCGCAGCTTTCGAAATCCGAGCCGATGGTCACATTCTGCGTTCCATCACACAGGATTCCGACCTCGGTCATGCTCTGAAAATGACTACCCGTGAAGTCGATGCCCGATGCATTCGGACCGAAGAAAGCGCCGTACTTACCGCTGTCGAAGCGGTCCATGAACCGGACGCCCTTGATGACCGCTGCAGGGCCGTTGCGGTAGCTATCGTCATTGTGGATCACGCCGCCCACGTTCGGCGCGTCCGTGCTGTCGTACCAGTTGGAGACCGCGCGCAGGTCGATGATGCCGGGGCCAGTTGGACGCAGCAGCATGACGATACCACCGGCGATGCAGAACGAGTTGGCGTTAAGGTGCACGAGAAGTGCGCACTCGATCACGACGCTGTATGTATGGGTTTGGACGGTATTGAAGCCGACGTGGATGCCCTCCGGCTTCGTTGCGATGTTGTAGGCATTGGCGGCGCGTCCGACACGACTGCCGATATAGAGGAACGGGCCGCTGGCACCTCGCGCACCGCCCGCATAATTCTGATCGACATGGTTCTCAATGCAGTGGTTCGGGTCGGCGGGCGACTTGTCGAACGCAATGCAGAAACTATCCGGGTTGTTGCGAAAATTATTGAAGGCGTTGAGGTAGTAATAACTCAACGCACCGCTGGTGTGGATGATATCCGACGCCTGGCCTCCGTTATTGGAGGCCTCGAAATAGTTGTGGTGGACGTGCCACGACGCCTCGTTATTCTGCTTGAAGCACCGGCCGAACGCGCCCGTGTGAAAGAACGCCAGGCCCCGGATCGTCCCGTTGCCGCCCGTGGCGTTGAACGTGTCGGTGCTGGCCGTGGTCCGGACCTTGACCCGACGGCTCAAGCCGTGACCGCCGACGTTGATGACGGTCGAGGCCGGCAGGTTCACCATCGTGTTGATGAGGTAGTCGCCCTCCGAGGGTGGCCTGCCCCCTGAAAAGTGGTCCTCCCTGATGTATGGCCTTGGGTCATTTGGAGGATGTTTTTATGGGACGGAAGAATCATACGGCTGAAGAGATCGTCGCNTGGCCTGCCCCCTGAAAAGTGGTCCTCCCTGATGTATGGCCTTGGGTCATTTGGAGGATGTTTTTATGGGACGGAAGAATCATACGGCTGAAGAGATCGTCGCYAAGCTGCGGCAGGTAGATGTCCTGGTCTCGCAGGGTCGCAAAGTTGCTGAAGCAATCCGTTCGATCGAGGTGACCGAGGTCACTTATTACCGTTGGCGTTCCGAGTACGGCGGTCTGAAGGGTGATCAGGTCAAGCGGCTGAAGTCCTTG
>NZ_LMMW01000033.1:0-12301 GCF_001422845.1 Methylobacterium sp. Leaf100
GGCCGGCTGCGCTCGCCCGACCAGCTCCGCCGGCCAAGCTACCCGTGGCGGAGCGGCCAACCGTGCACTAACTTTATCCTCGGACCACCTCGTGGGGGCCGATCATCCTCGTCGCCTCACGCCCGGCATGCGCCTGCAATGTGTAAGGAGCTCCTCTGAGCGGCTTGGTAGGGTGCGTCGCACTCTCACGGCCAGTAGTGCAGGCACCCGTTGGCGAGCGTCCTAGCGAATTTGCACGCCACCGACAAAAAATTTCGGCTTTCTCGTCAAATGCCGAGGCCCGCTCGCTATAGATAGCGTGACGCAGCGAAGCGCCTTCGAAGCCATATTGATAAGGATCTCAACAGATGACCCATTCATCTGAATGCACCACCATGCGCATCTTCGGCTTGCTCGACCGGGCCATGATCGATCAGCGTGCGGAGGCCATTCTTGCAGCCTCACTCCATACGACACCCGATTGCTGGGCCGCCGAACGTGACTTAGCGCAGACGAAGTGGTTCGATTACCGCTTCCTCTCCCCCATTCAGGCCACCCTCTTCTTCGTGGAGGAGTATCAGCGTATTTTTCGTTGGAAGTGGAGGCAGAATTTCGACTCTGCCGATGCCGACAAGAAGCGAGGCATCGCCGTCGGCGGCCTCTTTCACAGCCGTAAGGAGTTCAGCGAGTTCTGGACCGCTCGTGCGCATGCAGATTTGTTGGGTGTTCCCTACGAGATTTATATCTCAACTGCGATGGAGATCGCCCTTCGACGCGCCAAGCAGAAGCGCCTGCTGCGGGCCGGACAGATGCGTCGGGATGATTGCGTCGTGGCGATCCAGAAGCGGTGGGAGGAGGAGTTGGCCGGCGCTCGCTGGCTGTCTGAGCAGCCCCATTACCGCGCCGAGAGCGACTATTCTCTGCCGGACCAGATTGCTCATCAGGAGCACGTCGCTCGCGCAGCTCGGAATCGGCCGAACTGCTTGCTCGCCCTGGGCGCGGCCATCGACGAGTTGCGCGTCCTGCCGATCGAGAAGGCCGAGGCGATCTACGGCACGGAGTTCATCGCCCGCGCCCGCGAGCGGGCTGCGGGCATCGGGACTTCGACTCCCGTCGAAGCTTTACCGCCCGAGCAGCTCATCCCCTCGTGCTTTGGATTGCCAGCGCCACTAGACATCGACGCGGAGCCTTGTAGCCGGTGCCCGCTCGCGCACCAGTGTCAGGAGGTAACGGAGCGCATGCTTGGCGACGTGGTGGCACATCATGGCTCAGATAACCCCACGTTGCATCATCGCCGGAGGCTCGGGAGCGAACGTGCGCGCCGCTTCCGCGAGAGGAGGCGCCTGGCTGCGGGCGCAGCAACCGAGCCGGCAGTTGGCGCTCCAGCCGAGGCCGCATAGGTCGTAGAGAGCTAGGGTCTCGCCAAGATCTCCGGGCTAGGGAACGGAGCCGGAGGCCAGCTTCTTGTCCCCGTAACGCCCTCTATATGTATCAGACCTCTTGAGGTTATTTATATATATAGAGGGCGTTACGGGGGTTCAGAGGCAGAGGAAAAGATGCCCCGGGATGGGAATGCCCCAGATAGGAAAAAGCTGCCGGCAACGAAGCCCCGGTTCACTTAGACTTGGTTCTGAATAAACCCTCCGGCTCCTCCTACGGCTGTCCGAAAGACCGGATGAAGCTGATGATACCCGCGGCATGCCCGCCATCCTAAAATCTACGGGGGTGCTCCATGGTGCCGGCTAATCCTCGCTGTGCTCCAAGGCATCCTTGGACGCGCTCGCTGCCGCCAGGGATGCGACTGTCGGATCATGCTGCACCCGATTTACGGATCTGTGGGACCGATGCCGCTTGCCAAGGGTAGAATCGAAGGGCTCGCGGGCACGGAAGGCAGAGGGAGCGTCGACCGCGAATCCTCCTAGGACTTCGCACCTCACGTATGCCCAGTGCTCAACGAAGGCGCTCTGCAAGATCCGCGGCACGCAAATGCGTGTAGCGCTGAAGCATCTTCAACTCCCGGTGGCCCGAGATCGAGGCGACCTCGACGACGTTGAAGCCTTTTTCGAACAGACGGGACACCGCTTCGTGTCGTAGATCATGCAGATGGAGATCAGACAGCCTCACACGTCGCCTCAGACGCTCCCAGGCGAGCCTGACCGCGTTCGGGGCAGCGGAGAACACCGTCGCGCTCTCGCCCGTCCTGAGACTTCTGAGAGTCTCCACGGCGCGCGTCGACAGCGGCACGTCGCGGCTCGTTCCGTTTTTCGTGAGCGGTAGGTGAGCGACACGCCGGTTCAGGTCGACGTGCTCCCACTCCAGGCCCAGCAGCTCGCCTCGACGCATGCCGGTCTCGACAGCCAGGATGATGAGCGGACGCAGGTAGGGCACCCGACCCTTGTCGGCGGCGGCGAGAAGGAGCTGCTCCTCGTTGCCTTCGAGACGCCGCGTGCGACCTTTCGGCGGCGAGGGCCGGCGCACGAGCTTGCACGGGTTCGTTGCCAAGTGGATTTCCCACTCGCGCCTGGCGGTGTCGATCGCGTGCGAAATCGTGTTCAACTCCCTGATCACGGTCGCGGGCGCAACCGTCTTGAGCCGCTCGTCGCGGTAAGCAGCGAGATCCGCGGTCGAGAGCAGGGTCATCGTCCGGAAGCAGATCGGACGGCGGAGGATCGCGTTGATCCGGGCGGTCTCCGTGACAGCGCTGCGCTTCGTGAGTGAAACCTCGTTGCGGTAACGGGTCAGGAGTTGCGCGAGCGTCATGCTTTCCGCCGGTCGCATGTCAGGTAGCGCCCCATTGCGGTCGAGTTCGGCTTCGAGGCTGCGCGCCCAGCGCTCGGCGTCGATCTTGCTGTCGAAGCTTTTGGACCGGGGCTGCATGCCCTTGCGGCGCACAGCAGCCTGCCAGCGTCCCCGGAGCTTTCGGATCGTCGCCATCTTCTTGGTGTCCTCCATGTGCAAGCGCTGCACTGAAGGACGCCATGGACGGGCCTACAAGGAAAAGTCCGCCGCGAAGTCGATGTCAGCGTGCAGTCGGCTTCAAGAACCCAATGTCGGCGGCCACCGCTGCGAGGCGCTCCGGGTCGCGCTCCTTACGCTCGCTGTAGCGATCGACGAGGTAGTTGGAGCGCTCACGCGTCAGGAGAGTGAACTTCATCAGCTCCTCGCACACGTCCACCACGCGATCGTAGAGCGGTCCCGGCTTCATCCGGCCAGCCTCGTCGAACTCCTTGTAGGCCATCGGCACCGAAGACTGGTTCGGTATCGTAATCATCCGCATCCAGCGCCCGAGGACGCGGAGCGAGTTCACGGTGTTGAATGACTGCGAGCCACCCGAGACCTGCATCACCGCGAGCGTGCGCCCTTGGGTCGGTCGCACGG
The DNA here is from genome assembly GCF_001422845.1 of Methylobacterium sp. Leaf100. Lineage (NCBI taxonomy): Bacteria > Pseudomonadati > Pseudomonadota > Alphaproteobacteria > Hyphomicrobiales > Methylobacteriaceae > Methylobacterium > Methylobacterium sp. Leaf100. The sequence goes on from NZ_LMMW01000033.1 coordinate 3,358, forward strand.
AGCCCTCGCTGAGGGGCAGCCAGTCGATCTGGCTCTTCATCACGCCGGTGAGGTTGCCATGGCGCTCCGGCGAGACCCAAACGTGCCCCTCGGACCAGATCGAGAGCGTGCGCAGCTCCTGCACCTTCGGATGGTCGGCGGTGGCGTCGTCCGGCAGCGGCAAGCCGTGAGCGTCGTAGATTCGAACCTCGCCGCCCATGGCTTCGAGGAGACGAGCCGCCTCGTAGGCGAGGAAGCGGCTAAACGAGCGTTCGCGCAAGGAGCCATAGAGGATCAGGAAGCGCGGCGCGTGGGTGAACGGCGTAGCCGCATGGACCCGCTCGCGTGCGGGCGCCTCGAACACGTCGTCGATCAGGTTCGGCGTGCCGTCGGCGAAAGGCTGCTTGGGCTTGTCCACGGGCTCTCTGTCATCTACGTTCCAACAACAATTGAGACATTGAAGACATGATGGACGAACGGCAAGCCCTCTCTGCCTTCGCAGCACTCGCTCAGGAACACCGCATGCGCATCGTGCGGCAGCTGGTGACAGCCGGTCCGGATGGGCTCGCAGCTGGTGCACTGGCAACCGAGATCGATGTCTCGGTCACCAACCTGTCCTTTCACCTCAAGGAGCTGACCCACGCGGGGCTGATCCACTCCCGGCGCAAGGGCCGGTCGATCATCTACAGCGCGACCTACCCGGCGCTGTCCGCCTTGATCGAGTTCCTGATGAAGGACTGCTGCCAGGGGCACCCGGAGGTCTGCACCCCGGCGGTCACGGCTCTCGTCGCCTGCTGCACGCCCACGGAGGTCGTCCATGTCTGAGCCCCTCGACGTGGTGATCTACCACAACCCCGCCTGTGGCACGTCGCGGAACGCCCTGGCGATGATCCGCAACGCCGGCATCGAGCCTCACGTCGTCGAGTATTTGAAAACCCCGCCGATACGCACGCTCCTACATCAACTCATCGACCGAGCCGGGATCTCGGTGCGCGATCTCCTCCGCGAGAAGGACACGCCCTACGCTGAGCTGGGGCTGGCTGATCCGTCGCTGACCGACGATCAGCTCCTCGACGCCATGATGGAGCACCCAATCCTGATCAACCGGCCGCTCGTAGTGAGCCCGAGGGGCGTGCGCTTGTGCCGGCCGTCCGAGGCGGTTCTGGACCTACTACCCCAGCAGCAGAGCGAGTTCGTGAAGGAGGACGGCGAGCGCGTCGTCGACGAGCACGGCCACCGCGTCGCTACCGCCTGAGGAACGATATGAGCACCTTCGAGCGCTACCTGACCGTCTGGGTCGCCCTCTGCATCGTGGTTGGCATCGCCCTTGGTCACGTCATGCCGAGCGTCTTCCACGCCATCGGCGACGCCGAGATCGCGAAGGTCAATCTGCCTGTCGCGGTGCTGATCTGGCTCATGGTCATCCCCATACTGCTCAAGATCGACTTCGCCTCCATGCGGCATGTCGGGCGGCACTGGCGCGGCATCGGCGTGACGCTCTTCATTAACTGGGCGGTGAAACCCTTCTCAATGGCCGCGCTCGGCTGGCTCTTCATCGGCTACCTGTTCCGGCCCTACCTGCTGGCCGATCAGATCGACAGCTACATCGCGGGGCTCATCATTCTGGCCGCCGCGCCCTGCACCGCGATGGTCTTCGTCTGGTCGAACCTCACGAAGGGGGAGCCGCATTTCACGTTGAGCCAGGTCGCGCTCAACGACACAATCATGGTCGTGGCCTTCGCACCTATCGTCGGCCTGCTGCTCGGGCTGTCAGCCATCACGGTGCCATGGGGCACGCTGATGCTCTCGGTGGTGCTCTACATCGTCATCCCGGTGATTATCGCGCAGGCAGTCCGTCGCGGGCTACTCGCCGCTGGTGGTCAGGCCGCCCTGGACCGGGTGCTCGGGACGATGGGGCCGGTGTCGTTGGTGGCACTGCTCGCGACCCTTGTGCTGCTATTTGGCTTTCAGGGCGAGCAGATCATCGCCCAGCCGGCCGTGATCGGCCTCCTGGCGGTGCCGATCCTGATCCAAGTCTACTTCAACTCGGGGCTGGCCTACCTCTTGAACCGCGTCGCCGGCGAGCAGCACTGCGTCGCCGGTCCCTCAGCCCTGATCGGTGCGTCGAACTTCTTCGAGCTCGCCGTCGCGGCCGCCATCAGCCTGTTCGGCTTCAACTCGGGCGCGGCGCTCGCCACCGTGGTCGGCGTCCTGATTGAGGTGCCGGTGATGCTCTCGGTCGTCTGGATCGTGAACCGGAGCCAGGGCTGGTATGAGCGGGGCGCCACACAGAAGGCGGCCTTCAAACCAGCCTCACGTGAGATCTAACGTCGGCGACTATCAGCGCCGCTTGGTCATGTTCATCGACATCTTCTCGCAGCAGCAGCCGCCCTTACCCTTCTTCATGCTGCCGTGGCCCATCGCCATGCCGGGCTTACCGCACATCATCTCACCCTTGCCGCCGCCGCAGCAGCTCATGGCCATAGCGGGTGCCGCAGTGAGCAGCATCAGTGTGGCCGTGATCACGACGAGCTTCTTCATGGGGAGTCCTCAATCTGGTTGGCTGGGATCATAGCACTCAGCCGGCTTGAGCGAACCGAGACGGATTGCTGATCGAGCGGGTCCGGCGAGATCCTTGATGAGACAAGGGCGAAATCGCCGGAGCAGCGCGAATAAAGAAGATCGACCGCTCGGAGCGCTATTTTTTCGACACTCAGATGATCCTCGCACAGCGTATGCGCTGTTGGGCGACCTCAACGCGAGTAGGACATTTTGAGAAAAAGACGTTCGCATTGGCACATTGAGGGGACATTGAGAGGACATCCAGGGGACATCCGCGATTGTTCGTATTTGTCTTGATGAGACATCCAGGTGACAAACTGGGACATCCGCGAAGGCTGCATGGACATCATGCAGACGGACCAGAGCCGAAGCCTCAGTGCGACCTCATCATCGGCTTTCTCGCATTCGCTAAAGCGCGATTTAGCGCACGCCCGAAATAAAAGCGATTAGAGCGTCATACAGCAGCACCAGGGTGAGACCTCTGCTGGGATAGCGCTAAGCCCATGAAGGCCGCCAGTGCGCTCCTGAGGCGATCCTAGCGATACTCCGCGCAGCAAGAACATGAAACTCCCGCTGATTTGTCCTCGGTGCTATCTCCGTGTCTCGAACTGAGACGCGGAGATAGCCCAACGCATTCCGGCTGCGGTCAAATCGATCCGGGTGTCCCGGGGCGCGTAACAGCCTACTAGGCGAACCCATATTTCGCGGCCTTGTCGGGCGTGTCACCCTTCTTCTGAGCCGTATCGACGACGTCCTCGGTCGTGTGCTTACTGTCGAGGTCCGGCTCGGGCACCTGAAGCTCGCTCGATCGGATCGTGGTGTGGGTGCTGTCGAAGGTTGGCTCGGGCACCTGGACCTCGCTCGATCGGATCGTCGTGCGAGTGCTCTCGACCTTCGGGACCTTCTTATCGTCGGCCATCATGTTCTCGCTCTAGGAGGGCGTGTGAGGTTCAACGCGAACGGTCGTATTGTGCTCCGTCAGTCGGCGGCCCTCGAACTGGGCGACTTCCACCATTCGCGCATGTGAGCATGATGGCCTTCGCTAAAGAGCGAATTCGCGAAGGCGAGAAAGAAAGCCAATCAGAGCGCCCTATGGGGCGGGGGGGGATTTTTACGCTTCACATTCAATGTCTTGGATAGACTGCTGTGAGATGACGGAAAGTGGCTGCTCTATGAGCACGTCAGGGGCCGATCGCGGGCGAGCTGCTACGTCCTGCGCCTTGATGAGCAGCCAGGACGCCTGCCGTTCCTTTGGTCTAGCCCTCATCCGCACGAGCTTCTAGGCGCCCGTGAGTTTCTCGCCATGTAGGTGAAAGCGGAGCGAGCCTGCCGTGAGATCCGCTGCTGCATCTCCGTCCGGCTCCCAGGATCCCCGATCACATACCAACACCGCCCCGGCCCCGTATGAGCCTTGCGGGATGACGCCCTCGAAGTCGACGTAGTCCAAGCGGTGGTCCTCGACCGGGACGGCTCTAGTCGCCGTTCACCGGCTACGAGGCTGGGTCCACGGGTCACCGCCCAACTCTTCAGAACACCGTCGAGCTCGAGCCGGAAGTCGTAGTGGAGCCGGCTCGCAGCGTGCTTCTGCACCACGAAGGCGAGTTTGGTCATCGGATCAGCCACTCCCGGAGCTTCGTCCAGCGTCGCCTCGTGCTCCCACCACGAACAGCCATGCCAATCGCTTTGCGCTGGCCGATCAACACAACGAGCTGCTTGCCGCGCGTGACGCCGGTGTAGAGTAAGTTCCTCGCCAGCATATTGAAGTGCTGCGTCACGATCGGGATCACCACCGCGGGATACTCCGAGCCCTGGCTTTTATGGATCGTCGTGGCGAAAGCCGGAACCAGCGTATCAAGCTCGCCGTAGGGGTAGACGACCTCTCGCCCGTCGAAGATGACCACGACGGCACCCTCCTCCTCGTCGATGCGCGCGACCATCCCAAGATCGCCGTTGAAGACGTCGCGGTCGTAATCGTTCTGGGTCTCCATCACCCGGTCGCCGGGCGCGAAACGCCAGCCGAAGCGCTCGATCTGTTGGGCCGGGTTCGGGTTGAGCACGCGCTGGAGTTCGTGGTTGAGGTTGCGGGAGCCGAGCGAGCCACGCAGCATCGGAGTCAGCACCTGAACATCGCGGATTGGATCAAGGCCGAAGGAGCGTGGAATGCGCTTAGTCACGACCTCGATCAGCTTGGCGACGCCGACCTCGGGATCGTCGATCTCGATCACGTAGAAGTCAGCCTTCTCGCCCGGCTGAGGTCGCTCCGGCATCTGGCCCTGGTTGATGCGATGCGCGTTGACGATGATCCGGCTTTCCGCCGCTTGCCGGAACACTTCGGTCAACCGCGCCACTGGCACGCGCCCCGAGGCGATGACGTCCGCCAGCACCTGCCCTGGCCCGACGGAGGGAAGCTGATCGACATCGCCCACGAGCAGAAGCCCAGCGCGCTCTGGCACGGCCTTCAGCAGGGCGTTCATCAGCGGCACGTCGATCATCGAGCACTCGTCGAGCACGAGTAGGTCGCAGTCGAGGGGGTTCTCCTCGTTGCGGGAGAAACCGCCGCGCTTTGGGTCGATCTCCAGGAGCCGATGGATGGTCTTGGCCTCTAATCGGGTCTGCTCCGTCATCCGCTTGGCAGCGCGCCCCGTAGGTGCAGCAAGTAGGACCTTCACGCCCTTCGCCGTCAGGATACGCAACAGCGAGTCCAAGGTGCTGGTCTTGCCGACGCCGGGACCGCCGGTGATGACGCAGAGCTTCGAGCCCAGCATCAGGTGGATGGCTTCGCCCTGAGATGGTGAGAGCGTCTTGCCGGTCTTGTCCTCGACCCAGGGCCGGGCCTTGTCGAGATCGATGCTGGGCCAGGGCGGTGAGCCGCGAGCCCGGATGACGAGCCGCTCGGCGATCGCCCGTTCGGCCGCGTGCAAGCCCTTCAGGAAGACACAGGGCTCGTCATCGACCGTGTCCGCGATGACCTCCTCGCCACGCGCAAGCTCATCAGCGACGGCGGTGCGGACGAGGGCAACATCGACCTCAAGGAGCTTCTGGGCGAGCACGATCAGCCGCTCGATAGGCAGACCGCAATGTCCTTCATCCATGGCCGTCTGAAGCGCGAACGACACGCCGGCACGGAGTCGCTGCGGCGACTCTTTCACCAGCCCAAGACGCATGGCAATCGCGTCCGCTGTGCGGAAGCCGATACCGCGGATGTCGCGAGCGAGCCGGTAGGGGTCCTCGGTCATCACGACAATCGACTCGTGGCCGTAGGTCTTAAAGATTCGCACCGCTCGGGCGGTGCCGACACCATGCGCGTGCAGGAAGATCATGATCTCGCGCACCGCCTTCTGCTCGGCCCAGCCGGAGACGATGCGGGCAGCGCGCGTCGGACCAATCCCGGAGACCTCCTTCAGGCGCTCGGGATCGGCCTCGATGATCTCGAAGGTGGCCTCGCTGAACAGCGCCACGATGCGCTTGGCCATGGCCGGGCCGATTCCGCGCATGTAGCCGGAGGCAAGGTAGCGCTCGATACCTTCGACCCCGGTCGGCGGCGTGGCCTTGAGCGTCTCGGCCTTGAACTGGAGCCCGTGCTGTCGGTCGGTGAACCAGATGCCGGTCGCCGTGATCCACTCCCCAGCGCCGATCGCGGGAGCGTGGCCGATCACCGGCACGAGGTCGCGCTTGCCGCGCGCTTGGACTTTTAAGACGCAGAAGCCGGTCTCAGCATTGTGGAACGTGACGCGCTCGATCGTGCCGGTGAGCGTTTCGAGAGGTGTGCTCCGGTCGAAGGACTTCGGCACCGTGCTGCTACTCACATTCTGCGCTCGACCGACACGCCGAGATACCATGGTCGCACTAGAACTCCGACCCAGTCAGACCGCCGCTGATGAGTGCTATGATCGAGTGCAGCCGCGCTTTTGCTGGGCAAGGACCCGCACCCGGAGCTGACCTCGATCCGAAGGGAACGTCAGCGCATAAGGACTCTCGCCAAGGGTTCAACGCGAAACCTCATGAAGCCATAGGCACCCCCAACGCGGAGACCCGTAATTTCTAGGACTTCGCGGTCCTGCGCGGGTTGAAGAAGTTTCGTGGCCATTAAGGGTCACCCTGTGCCAGCTGACGGCATTCACCTGACGCACTTTGTCGCCAGCAAGGTTGCGCGCTGAACTTTGTTGACATCAGCGATTTTGATGAACTCTGAGTTTTAGGAAAATCGGTGGTCCCGGCTTTTACGCCGGCAGCTGCCGAGGTGAGCGACTACAGGTCTTTATCTTTGAGGTCCGACGTCTTTTTGTGTGCAAACGGAGGTTCGGCATGTGGATCCTGTTCGTTGCCATCCTCATCCTCTCGGGCGGGCTGACTATCATTGATGCGCCCGCTCGCTCACGTCGTCACGCCGCCGAGCGGGAGGCTGTGCTCCAAGCTCTCAGTCGTTTCCGGACCTACGCCACTGAGGCGAGTGTCCTAGGAGCACTCGAACGAGTTCAGCATGAACGCATGTCTGCTCGAACGATGCGTGCTCATCTTGTAGCTTTAGAGGAGGACGGCGCGGTCCTGGCGTATAGGTCCGGAGCGCCCGAAAGCCTCGTGCGGCGCTACCGCCTCCTATTGGAGGTTTCACAAGATACGATTCTTGCATCCCCTGCGCCGCAAGGCTCTGGCGCCCTGACTGTGTATCATGACGGAAGCTGCCCGTTCTGCGCAGCCGAGATCTCGATCTACAAACGTGCATCCGGGGCGGAGGTCTTTACTTTCGTAGATGTCGCAAATCCGAACGTAATACTCCCACCAGACCTCACGAGGCAGTTGGCGCTCTCGCGCTTCCATGTGCAGGACGCCTCTGGGACGCTCGTGTCCGGTGCTGCAGCCTTCGCACTGCTCTGGCGTGCACTACCGCGCTGGCGGTGGCTTGGTCAGCTCGTCGGTGCTGCTTCAGTCCTGCCCTTTGCAGAGAAGGCCTATCAAGCCTCCGCGCCGCTGCGCCCGCACCTTGCACGCCTGATCATTTTGCTCGGCGTTAATCGAACTGCGAGCTCACCGGGAAAGCGTCATGGATCAACGCGGCGCCCACAGATTGGTGACGATTGAACTATGTTACTTGTATCCGAGTGCCGTGTGTGAGGTTGTTCGCTTCGAATCTTGACCGAGAGTCATCCCCGCATCACCATGGAACAGTCTCGCCCGCGTAGTCGAGGAAGACGCAGCCAGACCGACCGAGGTGTCCTTCCAGAACTGTGACAATGCCGCGAGCGCTGGTTTCGACATCGAGAGTAGCCCGTCGACCACCGAGATCTGTGCGAACCCATCCGGGGTGCATCAGCACGACACCCCAATGCGCTTTAGCGTGCTGCCCTACGAAGGAGCGGGCAAGAGTGTTAAGTGCCGCCTTGCTAGCCCGGTAGCTTCCCCAACCGCCGCCGCGGTTCAGCGACACCGAGCCGAGCTTCGACGTCATCAAGACGATGAGGCCACCGGGTGCGACACGTTTTTGGAAAGCTTCCGCGAAACGTATTGGGCTGATGGCATTCGTCTCGAACATCATCCCTGCAACTGAACGCGGCAGGGCGGTGATCGGCGTGCCGGCTTGCGTGGCGACACCTGCTACGACGAAGACGATATCAAAATCCGGCGCATCCGCCAGGGCTACTCGAAGAGCGGTCACCGCCTCGTCGTCATTGATATCCACCCCCGCCTGGATCCTCAGATGTCCCCTGGCGGCCAGATCCGTCAGGCCAGCGGAGGGGCGGCGCACAGTGGCGGTGACGTCCCAGTTGCGTTCGAGAAATCTGGCTACAAGACCGAGACCGAGGCCGCGAGAAGCGCCGACCACCAGCACCCTTTGTGTGCTCATACCATCAGGCCTCCTCGAACTGCGCTGAACGCGTGCTCAGTCGCATTTGTGCCAAGTGCTATGCGCCTGGGTTAGCGCTCGGCACGTAGGCTCTTGATGAAGCGCCGGGCGATGTCCCGCACCGCCTCGTCGTCCTTCGCCTCGCCGTGAGCCTTGTCCCAGAGATGATCGAGGCTGCCGTCGAGATCATCCAACAAATTGGGGTGGCGCTGCGCAACGAAGTTGATCGTGCCGAAAAGTAGATGCTTATCCCGAACGTTTGGGCGTCCCAGCACCCCGTCTCTCGCCGACCGACCCATCGCGCAATCTTTTCAAAGCCAGTTTGACGATACGGCAATCGCGGCCAACGGTAGGAAGCTCCCTGCCGGACTCGAATGCGTGGGGTGACATGATGCTGCGCCAACCAGTCCGAATCATCTGAAGAATGCCCCACCAAAGGGCATGGCCTTGGTCAGCCCCCATTGAAGTGGTCCGCTCTTTGGTATGGCTTTTGAGCCTGGAGGACGGACAAGATGGCAAAGCACCCGAAGCCCGAGGAGATCGTTGCCAAGCTACGGCAGG